>CAZTPH010000012.1:0-16645 GCA_964614705.1 uncultured Coxiellaceae bacterium | reverse complement strand
GGCAAATAATGCTTCATGTAAGCTTAATTATTCAAAATTTTTGTCATGTACAAAGTATTTTTTGAATCAAGTATTGACTATGTGACTATATTGTGTTTTAAAATACATTTTAATTTCTGTGGGATATTATATGACTTGCCTCTTAAACAAGAACGAATTAAACCATATCTCTGCTGGAGTACACTGCACCTGTTATGAGAGAGATGGCTTTGAACTTTGGACTGATATAACACCTTTTAGTATACAGCTATGTGCTAAAGCTTGTTGTGATGATGACAGTGGCTTTTTTTATATTTGTGATGGAGTCAATGAGAACTGTAACTAAACATGATAAACTTTTAAGTTTGAATAACATTAAAAGGTTTCTTGCATAACCGGTGTATTTCCCTGGTTTCTCCCAAATTTCAAATATAAATCAAAAAACTCTTGTCGATGATCATATGGAAGATATCAAAATTATTGAACAAGAAGGCCTTATATGCTTCTGCTTCATAGGACATAATGCAACTTTTTGATAATCATGTGGAAAACAATAAATAAGTCGCATCTTACATCATGTTTATTGATCCTAAATCCCTCTAGACCACAGAAAATTTTTTATGAAAAGTATCGAAGTTAAAAATCTTGAATTTTTTGCGGGGCGTTATTTATTTAGCAAAACTGAGGTCCGTACAGTGAGAAAAATTTGGTTATTTGCAATTTTGTTAAGCAGTATTTTAATGGTAAGGTGTACCTATACCAGTAATATACGATTAAATTGTGATTTTGAAAGCTCTAATCAGAAGAATCTGAATATACATCAGCCTAAGTTTGGGACCAAATTGTCTGTGAGTGTTACTGATAAGCGTAGGTTTGATAGTTTTAATTCTTTTGTGACCGCACATGTTGGTCAGAAGATAATTGATATTGCTGATAAGCCTATTGCTGATACTGTGTATGAAGCTATGCACTTTGGCTTGCAACAGATGGGTTTCGCTATAGTGAATGAAAGCGAAGCAAAATATATTTTTAATTGTGTGATAAATAGCATTGAAGGAGATATTAATAAATTTGGGTGGAAAGCGATTGCAATGATAAAGATTAGTGTTCATTGTTATTTAGTTGAGAAAAAGAACAAGAAAGTTATTTGGCAAGATCGGGTAATTGCAACTGGTAGTAAATCATACTTTGTTTTAACTGCTAATGATAGACGAGATGCTTTTTGCCATGCTCTTACAGATTTAATGCAAAAGATACAAAATTCAAAACCGTTTCATATGGCTTTTAATATGGAGAAATATTAGGTGATAAAAAATATTTTATTGATTTTTTTGTCTACTTGTATTTTGTTGACTGGCTGTACTTATACGAATTCAATACAACTGAACTGTGTTATAGGAAAGCCGGTCAAAAAAATTCACCAAATAAAATCCAAGCCTAAAGTATTTATCAATGTTATTGATAAACGTAATGTTGATAATCCTAAATCTTTTGTCACCATGGTGGCTGCTAATAAGATGATTGATGTTGCAGAAAAACCCATTGCCAATATTATTTATAATGCTATAAGCATTGGTTTGCAACAGATGAATATTACAGTTTCTTCTCTATCTGATTCAAGGTATGTTTTTAACTGTGAAATAAATGAAATTAATGGCGGTGGCAGGGCATCAGGAGTGGCATCTGGATTATCTACCATAAAAATTTATGTGCATTGTTATTTAATTGATAAAAGTAATGGAAGAATCATTTGGCAGGATAGGCTTACAGCAGAAGGTCAGAGTATTGTGGTTTGGTGTAGCAATGTCAAAAACAGAAAAAATGCTTTTTGTGAGGCTATTAAGAATATGATTGCAGAATTACAAGGTTTAGAGCCCCTGTATCTTGCTTTTTTATAAGGCCTGAGGAGGCGCCAGGTCCTTACTAACGACATTAGGCGCACGGTAACTGAATCTGACTTTGTCGTTAGTAAGGCCATGGCGCCGAAACTCTAGTTTGCCAACAGCCAGAGGGATGAGACGCCTCGCCGAATTACTTTGGGATGGTATCGGACGTTGGCTTGGTTAATAAATAGCGTACTTTATCATAATCCATGCAATTTAAACTGACTAATAAAGATCAAGGTTCTTTTGCGCGACTGGGCAAAGTTATTTTTCCCTCAGGTCACGTATAAACACTCCTGCATTTATGCCGATTGGCACTTGTGGCACAGTTAAGGCGATGACACCAGAAGAGGTCGATGCTACTGGAGCTGAGATAATTTTAGGCAACACTTTTCATCTGCTGTTACGTCCTGGTACCGAGATTATTAAAGCTCACGGTGATTTACATAATTTTATGCATTGGCATAAACCGATTTTAACTGACTCCGGTGGTTTTTAGGTTTAAGTGCTTTACGCAAGATTACTTCTGAAGGTGTGTGGTTCAAGCCCCCCCCCCTTGACGGAGCGAATATTTTTTTGAGTCTTGAGGTATCGATGCAGATCCAGCAGGATTTAAATTGTGATATTGTGCTGATCTTTGATGAGTGTATGGCCTTGGTCTAACATTATGTTTATTTTGTCTTTTCAGTCGAACCTGATATTACAACTAGTAGTTTTTACGGATAGATAATTTGAGGTAATTAAGGTAATTAATATAAATTATACATCAAAAGGATGGTTGTTCAAAAATGAAAAGGCAAATCAGTAACTTCACTATCTTAAAATCAAATAGGCGCTATGCATTAGGAAAGCCGGTCGAAGCATGGTTAAATGTTCCGGGTAACAAAGTTCATATATTTTGGAAAGATGAAAAAGGTTGTTACTTTGGAATGAATGATATGACGGCACACTCATTAGGTGTTGATCCTAAAAATTTAGTTGGTTTGGATGATTATGAAGTAGTGCGTAATATCTGTGCCGCTAGTAAATTAGATAGCAAGCCAGAAGTCAGTGAACAACACCTTGAATGGATAAATAATGATAAGCTTGTTTTTAATACTGGTAGATCACTACTTTTTTATAACTATATAATAGGGCTTAGCAAGTGCATTTTATTCCTTTCGCAAAAATCGCCTCTTTACGATATCAACAATAAAATAGTTGGTACCTTCGGGTTGTGTTTTTATTTGGCCGAGAGGGATTTATCCACATTTAAAAACGATGTCGAAATTAAAGAGTATATTGCTAATTTTGAAAACCAATCCCAAGCTAAAGATACTATTCCAAATAGAATAATTCTCAAGAATGTTGAACTATCGCCAAGAGAAACATCATGTACTTTTTATTTAGCTAAGGGTTTTACTGCAAAACAAATAGCGGACAAACTTGCAATATCTCCGCGAACTGTTGAGGCTCATTTGAACCAAGTTAAAGGCCAGGTAGGTTGTTATAATAACTGTGAATTAACTGAATTATTGTTTAAATGCGGAATTTTCTGATTGATTAAATTGCAACACAAATCTCGATATGATCCTGTGTTAGACCATTTTTAGGTTTAACTCCGTAATAATTACCATCGTATCCATCTATACCGCCATAAACTTCATTATTGTCTTTTTTAGTTAATTTGATTATTGAACGTGCTTTCATATTTTTATCCTTACTTTTCAAATTTAAAGAGATTAATTATTAAGATTCTTAGTTCTGGATAAATAAAATCAACCTATATCTATAAAGTAAGATGTAGTTGAGTTTTTGTGTGAACCCAAGCTTTTTATTCTTCTTGGATACTATCTAAGCCTACATCTTGATCTAATAACGGCTCATCAGCGGTGGTTTGGGTCTCTGCAATTATTTCAGCTGATATTTCGTCCGTTTCTTCTTTTGGGCTTTCAGTTTTTAGCAAGGGATCTTCAATATTTTTGCCGATCAGGCCTGTAGCTATTTCGCGTAGGGCAAGAACTGTTACTTTATCGCCTTCATTAGGAACTAGTGGATCAATTGCTTCACGCGATAGTTGTCTTGCTCTTTTGCTGGCGGCTAAAACCAGCTCAAATCTATTATTAATATTTTGTAAGCAATCTTCTACGGTTATACGTGCCATGATCTATATTCCTCATCAGTCGGTTGTTAACTCATCAAGCAACATTCTTAGTTTCGGTCGTTGATTTTTTAATAGTAGCCTTTGAGCTTGGATTATTGTTTCCAAGCTACATAGTGCATCGTCAAAGTTATCATTTATTACCAGATAGTCAAATTCTTTGTAGTGAGATATTTCAGCCGTCGCAGCCTGCATGCGTTCATTAATAATTTGTCGGCTTTCTCGATTACGTTTTTCTAGGCGATTACGTAGCTCTTTCTTGGATGGAGGCAGCAAAAATATGGTGATACATTCGGTTTTTTCACGAATTTGTCTTGCTCCTTGCCAATCGATATCCAAAATAACATCAATCCCTGAAGATAGATACTGATCAATTAGCGATTTTGAGGTGCCATAATGGTTGCCAAAGACAAAAGCATATTCCAGAAATTCACCTTGCTTCATGAGCTCTTCAAATTCTCCTTTGGTAACAAAAAAATAGTGTTCGTTGGCTAGTTCACCCGCCCTAATTGGGCGGGTAGTGTGAGAGATGGAGATTTTAACATCAGGCAATTTTTGAGCTAGAGCCTGGGCCAAACTGCTTTTTCCTGTACCAGAAGCAGCTGCGATTATATATAATGTGCCTTTAGGTTTCATAGATGATAAAATTTGTCTTCTATTAGATCGATTTATGCTAACATTTTTTTATGAATACGAAAACTAAAGTTATCTATGTTTGCCAAAAATGTGGAGCACAATATCCAAAATGGACTGGGCAATGCAGCGACTGCGGAGGTTGGAACACTTTGGTAGATGAGGTAGTGACAAAAGCTCCATCAAGGTTTGGTGGCTATCTCGATAGCGTAAGCGAAGGAATAGTGCAGCTTGCAGAGGTTAGTTCAGAAGGTGGGGTGAGATTATCGACCTCTATTGAAGAACTAGATCGAGTGCTAGGGGGTGGGTTGGTAGTAGGTTCTACGGTATTGATTGGAGGTGACCCTGGTATTGGCAAGTCGACCTTGCTATTGCAAGCATTGTGTGGTCTTGGTAGGAAGCATAAGGTGTTATATGTAACTGGAGAAGAGTCGCTGCAGCAGGTTGCTATGCGCGCTAGGCGTCTAGAGCTACCAGAAGATAAGTTGATGCTGGTCGCAGAGACTCAACTAGAGAAGATTATCAGCGCTTCTTCCCAAGAAAAACCCGATATTATTGCTATTGATTCTATTCAAACAATTTATACTGAAGCTTTGCCATCAGCCCCTGGTGGAGCTGGCCAAATTAGAGAGAGCACTTCTCAATTGGTACGTTATGCTAAACAATCCAAAAGCGCCTTATTTGTAGTTGGTCATGTAACTAAGGAAGGTACTTTGGCTGGACCAAAAGTTTTAGAACATATGGTCGATTGCGTTTTGTATTTTGAAGGAGATAAAGATAGCCGTTTTCGAGTTATCCGAGCTACTAAAAATCGTTTTGGGGCGATCAATGAGCTTGGGATCTTTGCGATGACTGATCGTGGTCTTAGGGAGGTGGCTAATCCTTCAGCAATTTTTCTGGCTAACCATGAAGTTGCAGTTGCTGGCAGCTCTATTATGGTAACTTGGGAGGGGAGTCGTCCACTTTTGGTTGAAGTTCAAGCTTTGGTTGATGAAAGTTATTTGGCTAATCCTCGCAGGGTTAGTGTTGGACTAGATCCTAATCGTTTGGCTATCTTGCTAGCTGTTTTACATAAGCATGCAGGAATTGCCACCTATAACCAGGATGTTTTTGTTAATATTGTGGGTGGAGTTAGGGTCACAGAAACAGCTGTTGATTTGGCTCTATTGCTTGCAGTGTTATCCAGCATTAGGAATCGTCCTTTAGATAAACATTTGGTTGCGTTTGGAGAAGTTGGTTTAGCAGGTGAAATTCGTCCAGTACAAAGCGGACAAGAGCGGCTAAAGGCTGCTGCTAAACATGGTTTTAAAAGGGCGATTATCCCTAAGGCTAATGCTCCTAAGCAACCGATAGCTGGCTTAGAAGTTATTGCGGTGAAAAATATTGCTGAGGCTTTGCAGGCGGTTAGATAATAGGTTTGCTGAAACCCGAGTCAAATTTTTATAAAGCGCTTTAAGGCACCTGCGGGCCATGGATGGCAAGGAGCAGGAAGTCAGGAAGCCTGATGCCGTTAAAACGTAACCACTCTGGGTGGTGGAGCTCTATAACGATTGTTTTAAGTTTGTTTTTCAGTTTTTAGCAGTATCATAATTGATTGTTTGATAACGATTGGGAGATTTAGATGGATAAAAAAGAGCTTAATATTGCTGATTTTGATCCGGAACTTTGGAGCGCAATGCAACAAGAGTCGCGTCGCCAGGAGCAGCATATTGAATTAATCGCCTCAGAAAATTATGTTAGCAAGAGAGTTCTTGCCGCCCAGGGCTCTTTACTTACCAATAAATATGCAGAGGGTTATCCCGGCAAGCGTTATTATGGTGGCTGTGAACATGTTGATATCATAGAAAATCTAGCAATAGATCGAGCTAAAAAGTTGTTTGGCGTCCAGTTTGCCAATGTTCAACCTCACTCTGGTTCTCAGGCTAACGCTGCTGCTTATTTTTCTTGTGCTGTGCCTGGCGATACCATTTTGGGGATGGATCTGTCATCAGGAGGCCATCTTACTCATGGTTCTAAAGTAAATTTTTCAGGCAAGATTTATAATGCAATCGCTTATGGTTTAGATCCAAAAACAGGAGTAATAGATTATAAGCAGGTAGAGACACTTGCTAAAACTCACCGTCCTAAGGTGATTATGAGCGGATTTTCCGCCTATTCTCGGATTGTAGATTGGGATAAGTTCAGAAAAATAGCTGATGAAGTCGGGGCTTTTTTGATTTCAGATATTGCGCATGTGGCGGGATTAATTGCAGTTGGAATTTATCCTTCCCCAGTAAATATTGCTGATATTACTACTACAACCACGCATAAAACCTTGCGTGGACCAAGGTCAGGTTTGATTTTGGCCAAATCTAATCCTGATTTAGAAAAAAAGATCAACTCTGCGGTATTTCCTGGTTTGCAAGGCGGGCCACTTTGCCATGTAATTGCTGCCAAAGCAGTTGCATTTAAAGAGGCGATGAGTCCAGAATTTAAAAAATATCAAGAGCAAGTGGTCAAAAATGCTCAAGCTATGGCTAAAATAGTGATTGCTAGGGGTTATGACGTGGTTTCTGGTGGTACAGATAACCATCTATTTTTACTGAGTTTGATTAATAAAGATATTACTGGCAAAGATGCTTTAGCAGCTTTAGCAGAGGCGAATATTACAGCTAACAAGAACTCCGTGCCCAATGACTCTCGTCCACCGATGGTGACTAGTGGTTTAAGGATAGGGACACCTGCAATTACCACCAGAGGTTTTAAAGAAAATGAGGCAGAGATAGTGGCTACTTGGATTTGTGACATTTTAGATGATGTTAATAATCATGCTGTGATTAGTCGAATTAAACGAGAAGCTCTTGATTTGTGCGCCAAGTTTCCGGTTTATGAGTAGATCTTTTTGTTTTATGCAAGTTTGAAGTGTGATTGCGTTTAGCATAAACAATATTGACAACTAAGTCGGCATTTATTATGATAAACGCCAACTTAATTGGTGTTTATCATGAATATTCAGCGATTTATTAAATTACCTAATGCGTTAGCAAAGAAATCTATTATTCTGTTTGGACCACGCCAAACTGGAAAATCGTGGTTGATTAAAAATACTCTGCAAAATCATCAGGTGTACAATCTATTGCACCATGAAACATTTTTAAAGTTAAGCTATTCTCCAGGGCGCTTACGAGAAGAGTATGTAGGAACTAATCATGGGGGGGATGATCAATTAATTATTATTGATGAAATACAATTGTTACCCATCTTATTAAATGAAGTTCATGCGATGATCGAAGAGTTTGGGGTGCACTTTCTTCTGACGGGGTCAAACGCTAGAAAACTACGTCGCAGAGGAGTTAATTTACTTGGTGGACGTGCCCACATCAGAACGCTACATCCCTTAAGCATTTGTGAATTAAAAGAGCAGTTTGATTTAATGCGCGCGATTAATTACGGGTTATTGCCATCTATCTATCTATCAAATACTCCCGAAGAAGATTTAAAGTCGTATGTTGGTATTTATCTGAAAGAAGAAATAGCCGAAGAAGGATTAACTAGAAACATCCCAGCATTTAGCCGCTTTTTAAATGTCGCCGCGATGTGCAATGGTAAAATTATCAACTATACCAATATAGCTAATGATGCTCAGGTGGCAAGGAGCACAATTCAGAACTATTTTGATATTTTAAAAGATACTTTAATTGCGTACGAGCTTCCGGCTTGGAGAAAGTCACAAAAGCGTAAGCCTATTAGTACTTCAAAATTTTATTTTTTCGATCCAGGGGTGGTTAGAATTTTACAGAATAGATCTCTAATAAAAGCTGGTTCACCAGAATTTGGAGAAACTTTAGAGACCTATATTTTTCACGAACTAAAAACTTATGCTGATTATGTTGGTATAGAAGGTTTGCACTATTGGCGTTCCACCTCCGGTTTTGAGGTGGATTTTATCCTGGCTGATGAGATAGCAATTGAAGTTAAGGCAAGCCGAAATGTTGCGGAGCAAGATTTGAAAAATCTGCGCGCGTTAAGAGAAGAGCAGGGGTTAAAAAAATACCTTTTAGTATGTTGTGAAAAAAAGCGAAGGGTGGTAGATAATATTCATATTCTTCCTTGGCATGATTTTTTGCTAGAGTTATGGGGCGGTGGTTTGGGGTTATAAAAATATTACGCGGAGGATAGTAGATGACTAGAATGATAATTAAAGAAGAATCATTGATGATTTTTGGTGGGTCTGCTCCAAGGCAAGTTGTTTGTTTTTGTCAAAGCGAAGATGGGGTGTTAGCTAGCACTCATTTGACTCAAGTATATGGTGATGAATGCCAGCATAAATGTTGTCAGCATAGTCTTTCATCCATTTATAGATACACTACAATTAAAGATGCAATGATGAAGAGGAAAATTGAGTGGAAAAGTTGCACAAGTTACAGTGAAGAAGAATATATTCAGAGACATAAGAAGCCGATAAACGAGCTATAAATCTAAATCCGTATACTGACCTTTGAACATTTCTTTTTTGATCATTAGGTTTTATGCTGTCAAGGTATTGTACGGGTGGTGATTAATCCGTGCTTGTACAATATTAAAGTTGAACTTTACAAATGTACAGATCAAGTTGTGTGCTCGGGTTGGTCAAGTTATCAATATGCCCAGCCTTACAGGTATGGCTTTGCCTATTCTATCCCCAATTTACCTCGAGCCCCGGCAAGTTTTTAATATCTATTCTAGAATAAACTGCAACGTCGGCTAAATCTCCGGTGGCGACTGCTCTTGTGGCATTTGGCATAATGCCATCTAGATTAAACCCTAAGCGCTTGGCAACTTGCTTTGCTTGTAAGTTAGCTACTTCACATTTGATTTCAATGCGACTAGCTTTTACCTGTAAGATAGCATAGCGAGTAAGGGCGTTAACCGCCTCAGTAATATATCCTTGACCATTTTTTGAGGTGCGTAACCAATAGCCAAACTCAAATTTAGGTATTTCCCAAGAGATGTTCCAGATAACAATATTGCCGAGAAATTTTCCATCAGTTTTATCGATCAGCCAAAAAGGTAGGCCAATATTATTATTTTCTTTAGTTTTCCAGTTGATGTTACAAGCTTTGATATATTCTTCGGTGTGAAATTTAGTTGGGATAGATTTTGCCCACGGCAGCCAAGGTCTGATCTCTTTTATGGATTCTATTATCGCTTCGACATATCCATTAATATCGGCTGTAGATAAAGTAGGAGGTCTTAAAATTAAGCGAGGGGTAAGGATTGGTAATGGAAAATCAATAAAAGGTGGTTTCATAAATGTTTTTGAGTGATTTTATCATATGTTATAGGTAATTCCAGCGGTTTTATGGTAATAACTAGCCACCTTTGACATAGGCCTTGCATAAGGTTAGTATCACACTAATAGTCTAATTGATGTTGGAGGAAAAATGGCAGTTCAAAAAAGTAGAGTAACTAGATCCAAGCGTGGTATGCGTCGAGCGCATAGTGCTTTAAAAAATCCAGCTTTGGCTGCAGACAAAACGACAGGAGAAACCCATCGTCGTCATCATATGACCAAAGATGGTTATTATCGCGGACGTCAGGTAGTGAAGCCAAAGCCAGTTAAAGTTAAAGATACTGATACTGTTGAGTAGTTGCCTTGAGTAATATAGTAATTTCCGTTGACGCCATGGGTGGTGATCATGGTCCAGTGGTGACCGTGCCTGCTGCTTTTAGGTTATTGGCTAGACATAATAATGTAAATTTGATCTTAGTGGGTGATGCTAAAGTTCTGCAAGAAAAGATCAACGCCTGTGATAATTTGGCATTGGCTAAAAGGATATCTATTCAGCATGCCCAGGAAGTAGTGTTAATGGATGAGTTGCCATCTAAAGCATTACGTAATAAGAAGGATTCCTCTATGCGTGTTGCCATCAATCTGGTAAAAGAGGGTATTGCTCATGCCTGCGTAAGTGCTGGAAATACAGGAGCATTAGTAGCAACCGCTAGGTTTGTTTTAAAAACCTTGCCTGGAATCGACCGGCCAGCTATTACAACCCATTTCCCTACGATGATTCCCAACAAAAATATCAATTTTTTAGATTTGGGAGCTAATGTTGATTCTCCCGCGGATTATCTATTTCAACTAGCAGTTATGGGTAGTGTTTTATCATCGGTAGTTGATAATATTCCAAACCCTCGAGTGGCTTTGTTAAATATCGGTTCTGAAGAGATCAAAGGTAATGAGCAAATTAAAAAAGCTGCTCAAATTTTGTCAAATAATAAAAATATCAATTACATAGGTTTTGTGGAAGGGGATGATATTTTCAAAGGTGAGGTTGATGTCATCGTTTGCGATGGTTTTATTGGCAATATAGTATTAAAAACTATTGAAGGAGCGCTAAAATTGGTAAAATTCTACGCCAAACGCAGCATAATGCACAGTTGGTTTACCAAAATTACGGCTATTATGGCATTACCGATGTTGAGGAAACTTCAAAGGGATATTGATCCGGACAAATATAACGGTGCAACTTTGGTTGGTCTAAAAGGGGTGGTGATTAAAAGTCATGGCGGTGCTGGTATCTCTGCGTTTACTAGCGCCTTAGATACAGCAGTGATTGAAGCTGAAAAAAATGTTCCACAGCGTATTGCTGACGAATTGGCCAAAGTTTTTCAGCATTAAATTTGTTAGGGTGAATTTATGAAGTATTCGCGTATTATTGGAACCGGCGGCTATTTGCCAGAAAAAGTCATTACCAATGATGATTTGGCTAAAATAGTCGATACATCAGATGAGTGGATAACTGAACGCACAGGAATTAAACGCCGTCATATTATGACTATGGGCGAAAACACTACTACCATGGCTGAAATGGCCGCAAAAAGGGCTATTGAAGCTGCTGGAATAGATAAACATAAAATTCAGTTGATCATAGTGGCAACTTGTACTCCTCAGCTGTTTTTTCCTAATGCCGCAAGCTCTCTCCAGCGCATGCTGGGTATTACAGAAAATGCCTGTCCTGCTTTTGATATTAATGCAGCCTGTAGCGGTTTTATCTGTGCGCTTAGTATTGCCGATCAATATATTAAATCTGGAATGATAGAATATGCTCTAGTAGTAGGTGCTGATTCTTTGACTAAGCTTGTCGATTGGTCAGATCGTGCCACCTGTATTTTGTTTTCAGATGGAGCAGGGGCAGTGGTTTTAAAAGCTGATAATGAACCGGGTATTTATTCTACCCATATTCATGCTGATGGCAGCTATGGTAATCTGCTGCATGTTGAAGGGGATGTATATAATTCTCCTAGTAAACAGACTATCAAAATGCAAGGAAATTCCGTATTTAAGGTGGCTGTCACTAAACTAGGTGAGGTGGTGGATGAAGCTCTTAGACATAATAACATTGAAAAGAGTGCTATTGATTGGCTAATTCCTCACCAGGCCAACTTAAGAATCATTGAAGCAACAGCTAAGAGGCTGGGGATTTCTATGGAAAAAGTAATTTTAACCGTTGAAGATCAAGGTAATACATCAGCTGCTTCAGTTCCCTTAGCTTTAGATATAGGCGTGAGGGATTCACGAGTCAAAAAAGGTAATTTAATTTTGCTTGAAGCGTTTGGTGGCGGTTTCGTTTGGGGTTCGGCTTTAGTTAGGTATTAGTTATGAGTAAAATAGAACAGCTACAGCAAGAGAGCTTGGCCATCGTTTTTCCTGGTCAAGGGTCACAGGCGGTTGGAATGTTACAGGATTTATCAGCGGAATATCGAGAGATCAAAGTTACTTTTGATGAAGCTTCAGATGTGCTTGGTTATGATCTAAATTATTTGATCCAAAACGGTCCAGAGGATAAGTTAAACCAAACAGAATTTACCCAGCCAGCTCTTTTAGCTTCAGGAGTGGCGCTTTGGCGAGTGTGGCAAAATGCTACGCGTGTTACTCCTGCTTATTTAGCAGGTCATAGTTTAGGGGAATACACTTCATTGGTATGCGCAGAATCTATCTCGTTTTCAGATGCTATTAGGCTGGTAGCAGCGCGAGGTCGTTTGATGCAAAATGCTTATCATGGTGGAGCTATGCTAGCTGTAGTGGGCTTAAGTGATGAATTAGTTGTTAAACTATGCGACCAATCTAGAGTGCATGGTGTTTTAGAGGTTGCTAACTATAATTCTGTTGGTCAGACGGTACTTGCTGGTGATCTATCTGCTATTCAATTTGCCGAGTCTCTTGCTAAAGAGTTAGGTGCCAAAATTGCTAAAGTTTTGCCAGTTAGCGTGCCATCGCACTGCTCATTAATGAAACCAGCAGCTTTAGAACTATCTAAGTTAATTGGTTCATTGGTAATTAAAGAGCCTAAAATTCCGGTAATTAATAATGTTAGGGCTGAAGTAGATAATTTGCCTAGTATTATTGGCGAAAATTTGGTCAAACAGATATATAGCCCTGTTCGCTGGTTTGATACGGTAAAATTTATGGTAAATAATGGGGTTAAATCTATTTTGGAGTGTGGACCAGGAAAAGTGTTAACTGGGTTAAACAAGAGAATTAGCTCAGATATTACCGTAGATTATTTAGGTGGGCTTGCGCAGTTAAGAAGCTATATAATATAGTCTTAAAATTAAAAAGAGGTGAGTATGTTACCAGAAAAAAGAGTTGCATTAGTTACTGGAGCCGGGCGCGGGATCGGTAAAGCGATATTGCTAAGACTAGCCAAGATGGGGGCCATTGCGATCGGGGTGGATTACAATGAAGAGGCAGTGGCTGCAATCAACAGCTATTTGCATGAAGGGAATTTTGTCGGAGAAGGTTTAATAATGGATGTTACTAAGCCAGATTCAATTAATAGCACTTGTAAACAGATTGTAAAAAAATATGGTCCAGTCGGCATTTTAATCAATAATGCCGGTATTACTCGTGATAATCTTTTTATGCGCATGTCTCAAGCAGAGTGGGATCAGGTGATTGCTACTAACTTAACTTCAGTTTTTAACGTCAGCCAAGCTTGTATCCGTGATATGATTAAGGCCAGATGGGGTAGAATTATTACTATCTCTTCGGTGGTGGGTTATGCTGGTAACCCCGGCCAGGCTAATTATGCTGCAACTAAAGCAGGGGTGGTCGGGTTTAGTAAGAGCTTAGCTATTGAGCTTGCTTCGCGTAATATCACGGTAAACTGTGTTGCTCCAGGATTTATCGAAACTGAAATGACTAAAAAATTAAATGATGAGCAAAGAGAAAAGCTGCTAGCAGTTATACCGATGAAACGTATTGGTTCTATTGACGATATTGCAAATGCGGTAGCATTTTTGGCTAGCGAAGAAGCATCATATGTAACTGGTACTACCATCCATGTAAATGGTGGCATGTATATGATTTAAAAGTAAAAAAATATTGCTTGCAAGTTGGAGGTATTTGAATAAACTTATGCCCCAGCTGTAAGTGTTTGACAGATTTCTACAGTTGATTGTGGAAGTAAAACCTTTAAGGTAAGCGTTAAGATCAATCCTTGACGCGATTTAGTGTTAACTTTAATTTAGTAGGGGAGCTTTTAGTATGGCAACTATAGAAGAACGTGTTAAAAAGATAATTGCAGAGCATCTTGGGGTTAATGAGGCTGATGTTACTAATGATTCATCTTTTATCGATGATTTAGGTGCAGATTCATTGGATCAGGTAGAGCTGGTTATGGCTTTAGAAGAAGAGTTTAGTACTGAGATTCCAGACGACGAGGCTGAGAAAATTACCACAGTTCAGCAAGCCATTGATTATGTACAGTCTCATGACAAAGAGTAATTTGTTTATTAGGAGATATCTTGTCTAGGCGTCGAATTGTAATTACAGGTTTGGGAATGGTGACTCCGCTTGGGCTTAATGTCCAGGATAGCTGGCAGGCTATTTTAGAGGGTAAAAGCGGAGTTAGAACTATTACTAAATTTGATGCCTCTCAGTTTTCAGTGCAGATTTGTGCCGATGTAAAAGATTTTGATCCTTCATTGTATTTTGATCCCAAAGATATTCGCAAAACCGAAGTATTTATCCAATACGCTATGGCGGCGGCTACCCAGGCGATGAATGATTCTGGCTTAGTAATTGACGACGAGTTATCGCCAAAAGCCGGTGTTTCCATCGGTGCTGGGATTGGTGGTCTTGATACCATTCAACGCAACCATGATTATTTTTTGTCTGGTGGGCCGAGAAAAATTATGCCTACCTTTATCCCCTATGCCATCATCAATATGGCTCCAGGAATCGTAGCGATTAAATACAATTGTCGTGGTCCAAACTTATCTTTAGTTAGCGCATGCAGTACCGGGGCTCATAACATTGGTAACGCCGCAAGGTTAATTAGCTATGGTGACGCGGATGTGATGATTGCTGGCGGCTGTGAGATGGCTACTACAGTTTTAGGCATTGGTGGTTTTGCCGCTATGCGCGCTTTGTCTCGCAGAAATGATAACCCAGCTATTGCTAGTAGACCTTGGGATAATGATCGTGATGGTTTTGTTTTAGGTGAAGGAGCAGGGGTTTTGGTGCTTGAAGAATATGAATTTGCCAAACGTCGTGGCGCTAAAATTTATGCTGAACTTATTGGATATGGTATGAGTGATGATGCGTCTCACATTACCCTGCCGGATCAAGAAGGAGCCGGCTCTTCTTTGGCGATAAAGCATGCTCTTAATGATGCTGGGTTAAACAATAACGAAGTTGGATATATTAATGCCCATGCTACTGGGACGCCGCTCGGAGATATAGCAGAAGTTATGGCAATTAAAAAAGCATTAGGTGATTATGCTTATAAAATACCGGTAAGCTCAACCAAATCTATGACTGGGCACCTACTTGGCGCCGCAGGCTCAGTAGAAGCTATTATTTCGATATTAGCGTTACAGCACCAGATGATTCCGCCAACCATGAACCTAGATAATCCTAGCGAAGGATGCGATCTTGATTTTGTGCCTCACCGCGCGAGAGAGTGCAAATTTTCTACAGCTATTTCCAATTCATTTGGTTTTGGTGGTACTAATACTTGCCTAGCATTCAGAAAGATTTAGGTTAAGCGATTTATTCTGGTTTTAGTTTATTAGAAATGCTCGTAATAGATTGCAACCCCCAGATTTAGGATTATACATATTCCAATGAAGCTAACAAAAAATAAAGTTTATCTTTGGTTGCTAACTCTATCCTTGAGTGCAGTATTTTTGTTGGGCATCAAGATAATGATTATAATTAATCAGCCGATGATCGCTAAGGGTGGTGCGGAGGTCAGATTGGTATTTACTCCAGGAATGTCAGCCAAAAAAGTGGCTGATTATCTCCATCAACAAAATATTTTGCAGGACCCTTGGGTATTTATGTTATTCGCACGCCTAAGTGGTAATGGAGGCAAACTAAAGGCGGGAGAATATTTGATTACGCCTGGGATGAGCGCAAGTGAGTTGGTGAAAAAAATGGTACGTGGCGATGCTATAAATCATGCTATTACCATGGTGGAAGGATGGACTTTCGCGCAAATAATTAAAGAGTTAAATAATAATCCCTATCTTAAGCATGAAATTGTTAGCCTAAGTCAGGCCGAAATTATGCAAAAAATTGGTCATTTTGGCGAGTTATCAGAAGGTAGATTTGCCCCAGATACCTATCTATTTAGCGGTGAAATAAGCGATCTTGAGATTTTAATCAATGCTTATATGCTGATGGAGAAAAGGCTTATGCAGATGTGGAACGATAGAGCGCCGGATTTGCCATATAAGTGTCCATATGAGGCCTTAATTGTAGCTTCTTTAATAGAGAAAGAGACCGCAGACATCCAGGAAAAACCATTAATTGCCGGGGTTATTTTGCAACGTATAAAGCAAGGTATGCGACTGCAAATAGATCCTACAGTGATTTATGGTTTAGGCGCTAAATATAAAGGGGTCTTAAAAAAGAAAGACCTCCTATTTAATAGCTCATATAACACTTATATTCATAAAGGGTTGCCACCGACTCCTATTTGTATGCCGGGAGTCGACTCTATCAGGGCAGCGTTGCACCCAATTTTGAGCCAATATCTAT
>CAZTPH010000011.1:0-16984 GCA_964614705.1 uncultured Coxiellaceae bacterium | reverse complement strand
TCAGCGATTATTTTGCCCAAAGTTTCAACCCCCTCAAACATCATGTCTCCTCCTGACTGAATATGAATATCTCCACCATGACTAAATAATTTGCTCCCGATAAGATCAAATCCACTCCCATTATCACCTTTACCATTAGGTTGTCTTTTATAACCAAAATAAATTCCACCAGAGGGAGCAATAAGATCTATACCGCCTGCTTTAGATTCTAAAACAGCATCTGATCTTTGAACAAAAGCGTTACCATCTGCAAGCTTACCTGTCAGATAGATATCAATGGGACCAGCACTAATATCACCATTTTTATCGTTGATAAAAGTATCTCCCTTTACATAAAATCCATTACCAACATGAATCGTTTGATAGTTAATAAAATCTTTGCCATTAAGACGAAAATTATCAGTTGTTATATCACCACCATCATTATTAACAAAACTTCCAGATAGATCTAAAGATATATTTCCAGCTTTAAATAAATTATTATTATTAAAATCCTTGCCTACAAACTTAAACTCACCGTCGACCGTAAGAGGATAGTTAAGATTAAAATTTTGCGCCCCCTTTGAGCCTTTTTTTCCTTGATTATCTATAATCTCTAGGTTATTAACCTTGCTCAGTTTAAGATCTCCAGATATCTCTTTACCATAAAGAAAAAGGCGATCAGCACCTTCTGCCATATTTAAATCTATTTTTCTACCAAAGATCTTCATATCACCTGTACCATGATTGATAATCTTATCTACCACGATATCACCCTTGGCCACCAAAGATACCTTGCCATTAAAAATGAGAGTACCAAAACTAGCATTACCATAGGACAAGATCTCGATCGACCTATTAGAGTTCAGATCAGCAGCCCCAGTAACTTTATTGCCAGTAATTTTTAATAATCCTGCTCCATTTTTAAGCTCTACTCCTTCTTTAAATTCCATATTGCTACCTTTAATCTCAAGAACGCCGCCAGATTCAATCGCTACATAATCTTTTGAACTAACACCACCATCCCCTGGCTTTGCTATTACAATATTATTAGCAACAATATTTATATTCTTTTTAGCTACAACTTGATTCGCTAAATTCAAATTTCCAATGCTATTAAGATTAAAGTCACCACGACTAAAAACCTGGCCCCCTTTATCTGATTCGCAAAAAATTTTAACCCCACCATCCTTAGTAGTCAGCTCAATTTTGTCTGCCTGGATCCGATCGCTAAGATTAATTTCTATCGTATAACCGCGAGTTTTACCTTCATCGCTTTGATCAAGAGAATTACCGTACCAAGAATGAGCTAATAATTTCAACTCACCGTCAACATCGACTCCACCATCTAATTTAATTTTTTTAGCATCAAGCAGTAATGAAGCATCTTTAACCACCATTCCGTCCCTAACCCTGACTTCCCCTTTTAATTCTCTATCCCATTTTATCTCACCGTTTGCAGAAGTATAGATACTACCGGTCCTTAGCTCCACATCGGTAACATTGATAAAATTACAATTACTACAATCTATGCCGTCTGGATTGACTAAAACTAATTTGGCTTTTTCTCCGACGACTCTAATTGAACCTTTGAATTCAGCGCGCTTATGCCCAACCACTTCAATAATAATAGTCTTAGCAGGATTATTTAGGTTTTTATTGGCGCCTAATACCCCTAATCCAGCAGTATCTAATATTCTGGTATCACTATTATTGATCACTATTCCTTCTTCATCCAAAACAAATCTGTCAAAAATATTGTGCGAAACTCCATGATCGGCTCTAACAATATTAATTAGTTGCTGATTATCTTTAAGTTCCTGAATTTCTACTCCCTCTCTAACACTTAAGCGGTCTATAACCAGATCAGCGCCGAAAGCTCTAATTATTGGCCCCCAAGTTAATAATAAAATAAAACACCCTGTTAACAAACGATGATTACAAAAAATAAATCGCTGCATATCAATAATCCTCACTAAAGTTGAAATTTATAAGAAACCCCCAGCGCAAACATCCTGGCCGAAGGAAGACCCGTATCTAGATGATAAATATCATTGGCTGAATCATAGCTGTACTTACTTTTGTGAAAGCTATGTAACCCTGACCAAGAAAGATCAACACCAAAACTAGTAGTAAAGCTATAATTTAACCCTAACCCATACGATAAACCCCACTTATTAAAGCGAAAGTATTTATATCCGAGGCTATCTGCTGAATTAGTATGTAATACGTATTTAACTTGTTTATATCCGCCTAACGCTGGACCAAACTTGCCGTAAATACTCAAGCCCTCAAAGGATGTTGACACTCTTTCAAGTGGTAAAATCAGCTTACCTACTAAATCTAAAGACCTTGCTGATCCTTCATGTTCTAAACTGCCAGTATTATTACTTAATCTAATTTTATGACTAGGATAGATAGTAAAACCACTTTCTAAAGAAAAATATGGATTAACGCTATATCCTAGCAATAATCTGCCACCAACATGATTTTTCTTAGTAAGATCTTTAGTAGTATTACTAATACTTTCATAGACCTTATCCATAAAACGATCAGCATCACTATCGCTATCACTACCAAGCCCAAGCTGTAGTCCTAAATAAAAACCAGGCTGATAGTTAGCAAGGCTAGTGCTGCTGGCTTCAACAATTTGCATATCAAAAATAATAAAGCAAAAAATGAATAAATATTTTTTCATCTCCCCTCCAGTATTTAAACCCTGTCAAATATAACAATTTTTTCAGCTTGAACTATACGGTTATAATCGCTACAGTATTTAGACCTAAAAACAGCAGTTATTTGCACGGGGTACTAATCATATGCTAAAAATAATCTTCGCTGGAACACCACAATTTGCTCTCCCAGCATTAAAAGCTCTATTAAATTCACCGCATCGAATATGCGCGGTTTATACCAAACAAGACAAACCCTCTGGCAGAGGACAAAAACTCAATCCAAGCCCAGTAAAAATATTCGCTCTACAAGAGAATTTACCCCTTTACCAACCAAAATCGCTGAAAGACCCTCTAGCTCAAGCTGAATTAAAAAATTTAAATGCCGACATCCTAGTTGATGCAGCATGCGGCTTATTACTTCCTCATGAAATTTTAACTGCACCAAAACTTGGCTGTATTAATATTCATCCATCCCTTCTACCCCGCTGGCGTGGAGCTGCCCCAATTCAACGTGTGATTTTAGCAGGAGACACTATTACTGGCGTTACAATTATGAAAATGGATCTAGGCTTGGATACGGGAGATATCTATAAACAAACAACTCTCCCAATAGAACCACACGACACTGCTAAAACTTTAAGCGAAAAAACTGCTGAAATTGGCGCTAAATTATTGCTTGAGGTATTGAATGAAATTGAAAGTGGACAAGCTAAAGCTACCCCACAAGATGACCAACAAAGTAATTATGCTGAAAAAATCACTAAAGAAGAGGGGCAAATTAGTTTTAATAAAAGTGCGATTGAACTTGAACGAATGATCAGGGCTTTCAATCCCTGGCCAGTGGCATATCTGGTTATTGATGAGTTATCTGTACGTATCTGGGAATCATCGGTCAAACCAGATACTACCTCTACAATTAACCAATCACCTGGCACGATCATTGATATCAATAAGATTAGTATAGATATTAAAACTAAAGATGGAATCCTCGCTATCCACAAAATTCAGCTACCTGGTGGCAAACCAATTACTGCGATCGACCTACTTAACTCCAATAACCAACTATTTACACCTAGAAAGATAATAAAATAAACAGAAAACCATCTCGCCTTGTGACAAAGATCGTAATAAAATAGGCTGAAGCACAACGATTCAGGAGAACAATCATGAAAAAACAGTCACTAGAATTTATTACCAAAATTCCCAAAAGCGACCTGCATGTACACCTTGATGGGTCAGTAAGAGTTGAAACATTAATCGAGTTAAGCAAGCAGGAAAAAAATCCTTTGCCTTCATATACAGTAGACGGTCTAAATAAATTGGTATTTAAAGATCAGTATAAGAACCTGGTTGAATATCTTCAAGGTTTTGGCCTAATAGTGCCGATTATGCAAACTCAAGAAAATCTTGAAAGAATCAGCTACGAGTTTGCCAAAGATTGCATTAAAGATGGGGTGCTATACGTTGAAGTAAGATTCGCTCCTCAACTGCACATTAATAACAAACAAAATATCGACCAGGTATTACTTGGTGTTAACCGTGGCTTATATCGAGCCAAGCTAGAACATAACAACAAATCAACTGTAAAAAATAAAAAACAACCCCCTTTTGACTATGGCATTATAGTATGTGCAATGCGTTACTTCACAAGAGGTTTCTCCAAATTTTTGGACCTCTTTTTCGATGCTCATCAACATACTAGTTTCAGTATGATTTCTGCCATGACATCGTACGAACTGGCCAAAGCCGCAGTTAGAATTAGAGATCAATATGCCATCCCTATTGTAGCATTAGATCTTGCTGGCGCTGAAGACGGCAATCCACCAATATTACACAAAGATGCCTATCATTTTGCTCATAAAAATTTTATGCATCTTACTGTTCATGCTGGAGAAGCATCAGGACCAGAAAGCATTTTTCAAGCAGTAACCGAGCTATACCCAGAACGCATTGGGCACGGTTTCCATCTGTTTGACAAAAAAGCCATTATAGATAAATCCATTTCCAAGAAACAAAAATATATCGACAACCTAGTCCAATATCTAGCCAAACAGAGAACTACCATCGAAGTGTGCCTAACCAGTAATTGGCAAACTATCTCTGAGCTAAAAAAAATTAAAGATCACTCTTTATCAAGCATGCTAAAAAATAATATCAGTGTTGCTATCTGTACCGATAATAAAACCATAAGCAAAACCAATATGAGCAAAGAACTACATGTGGCATCTCAAGCTTTTGAGCTAGGTGGCAAAAAATTAAAAGACCTAGTAATCAATGGTTTTAAAAAAAGTTTCTATTTTGGACCATACAATCAAAAGGTTGCATATATCAAGCAGATTTCTGATTATTACGACATCGTAAGCAATTCAGAATAAATAAAAATATTGCAAAATGGCATCACTAATGCCAAAATAGCAGCATTTATGGCATTAGCGTTGCCATTTTTACATACTATTACTTAACTATATGATAAAAAGAACATTTTTCGATAAAAACAGAAGCTTTTTTTTATTTGGGCCACGAGGGGTAGGAAAATCTACCTGGATGAAACAACAATATCAAGACGCCATTTGGATAGATTTACTAAACCCTGAAACTCTAAGGAACTTCCTCGGCCATCCAGAAAGATTGTTTGATTTGATAAGCGCTAACCAAACAAAAAATACCGTCGTTATCGATGAAGTGCAAAAAATTCCTGCACTATTATCAGTAATCCACTCCATAATTGAAAGCAACTTAACTATAAAATTTATCTTATCCGGATCAAGCGCGCGCAAATTAAAAAAATTTGAAGCGGACCTTCTAGCTGGGCGTGCATTGAAACGTACCTTGCATCCATTTACTGCATATGAGCTGGGAGAGGAATTCTCCCTAACAAGAGCCTTGAAATATGGCATGCTTCCACTAGTTTATCATCAACAAGATGCTCAAGAGATACTACAATCTTATATTGCACTCTACCTCCACGAAGAAATTCAAGCTGAGGGATTAATCCGCAACCTTGAGGGGTTTAGTCGTTTTCTAGAAGCAATTAGTTTTTCACATGCATCACTATTAAATGTAAACAATGTGGCCAGAGAATGTAGCGTTAAAAGAAAAACTGTAGAAAATTATCTTGAGATCCTAGAGGATTTGCTTTTGTGCTACCAAATACCAATTTTTGCTAAAAAAAGCAAACGACAGCTAATTGCCCATAAAAAATTTTATCTATTTGACAGTGGAATTTTCGCCACCCTAAGACCAAAAGGAATATTAGACCGACCAGAAGAAACTGATGGTGCAGCATTAGAGGGAATAGTAGCCCAACACCTGCAGGCATGGAATGATTATAGTGACAATAAAAACCAGATTTCTTTTTGGAGAACCAGAGCGGGATTAGAAGTAGATTTTATTGTCTATGGAGATAAAAAAATTTGGGCAATTGAGGTAAAAAATTCCCGCACTATCACCCCCAATGATCTTCGTGGACTACAAGAGTTTTCTAAAGACTACCCCATGACCAAAACTATCTTACTATATCGTGGTACAGAAAAAATAACCAACAAAGGAATTTTATGCCTTCCTTGTGAGGAATTTCTTAAAAATATTATTCCTAATACTGACCTACCAGTATAATCCTAAAAACCCAGTTGTGACCAAAAATTATTTAGATAATCACGAAACCTATTTCCCCACTCTAAATCAACTGGAGTCAACAATGACTCATGCGATGGAGCTCTTCTACCATTTAACTCAGCAGCAAATTGATCACGAATTTGCCTAATTGCTGGATGGATCTCACGAGAAAATATCGTTTCAATGACTTCACCATTATCACCACTTGCCGTAGGCTTAACAATATCGATTTTACCAACTGGAGTAACTTTAACGGCATTACCAACAAAAGTTAGCCCAATAATTTTACCGCTACGGATATCGGCAAGAGTAATATCCTGCTCTTTAACCTCAAAACCAAGCTTAGGAGCAAGATAATGAACTAAATAATTAAGCACCGTCCCACCTAAACGATTAACTCTCAGCGGTGGATAAATTAATGTTTTGCCATCAGCTAGTAACGCCAATAATTCCTCACCAGGACCATCTGATAACACCCCATACTTAACTAACTTTTCAAAATTATACACATCAAAATCAAGCTCATTATCTTTTAAACAATAGGGCGCAAGATAGATTAACTCATCATATTGTAATTTTCGCGCCAAACTACCGTCCGTAGATGCAGCTCCATAATTGGATGCATGCTTACCCAAAATAGGAAACATCCTCTTCATCCCACCAATAACAGCACGAGCACCTTCTTGATTTATTCTCAAAACATCCGGGAAATAACTTCCCCAACGAAAAACCAAAACGCTACTTTCAATAAAATACCCTGGCGCAAGCGATACTCCCCAGGGCCCAACACCACTACCAGCAGATGGACGAATGTATGCACGTAGTGGCGAACCATCATCAGCACACAATATATCGATCCCATGCACTGCAACCGCATCTAAAATCATCTGACCAAACTTTTCTATGGGCATCGCCAGATTATAACCCCTAGCGCGTAAAGAACGGATAAAACGCGCCAAACGCTCTCGATGTAGAATAACATTAACTCCAGTAATTTCACTGTTATCATCTAATATCGGCTCAGCACTAGAACCCTCCCAAACACCAGTAGCATAATCACTACGATGCTGTTGATTAGGTGCAAGGTTTAATAAAGAATGAGGCGGACAGATTACAGCCTGGTCAGGAGCAAAAGGTAAATTACGTACTATATATCTATTTTTTTGCCAACTTTTGGTAATGACATTAGCAAAGCACTCCTGCACCTTACTAAGATGTTCGCTCCAACCATTTAAAGAATCACTATATTCTTGTCTAAGTTTATTAATATCTACTTGATGATGCATCCTAACCTCCGACTATCTATATCTTCTTTAACCCAGCATATTTAAGCGATAACAGCTTACTACCATAATGCTTAAACTTAACTTTGACCAACATATACTCTCCTTGACCCTCAAAACCAAGAATCACACCTTCACCAAACTCACTATGAAAAACATTTTGCCCTAGACTAAACTCAGCAAAATTATCATCAACCCCAAAATTATTGTCAAATGAAGAAGACGAAGTAGGAAAAGATTGTTTTACGATGGTATCTCCGCTAATTAAATTGCTAGGAATTTCCCGCAAAAATCGCGATGGACGACAAAAGCTGCTTACCCCGCGAATCTGTCGTGATTCAGCATAAGATAAATACAACTTTTCTCTGGCTCTAGTCATTCCCACATAACACAACCTTCTTTCTTCTTCAAGATCATCTTTATCTTTCATCGACATCATATGCGGGAACAATCCTTCTTCCATTCCACATAAAAATACCAACTTAAATTCCAAACCCTTAGCTGCATGTAAAGTCATAAGATTGACCCCTCGCGCATCATTTCCCGATGATCTTTCTCCTGACTCAAGAGATACATGAGTTAAAAAATCTAGCAAGACCTGCTTATTATCAACCTCTGCTATTAAATTAACGAACTGTTTAGCTGCCGTTATTAATTCATCTAAATTTTCAAGCTTTGACTGTTTATATTCAGCGTACTGCGGTTTTACATAATGCGCAAGTAATCCCACCGCTTCGATTACCAAGCCAATTAAATCATCCAAACTTAAATTAACCACTTGCAAAGCAAGATCACCGATCAAATTTAAAAACCCACCCAAAGCATTATCAACTCTACCAGATAGCTGCTTGGCTTCTCGCATAGCTACCACAGAGGCCCACAAAGATAAACCATTGGCTCTGGCATATTCACGGATTGCATCTAGCGCTACCTCCCCAACTCCACGAACTGGTAAATTAACTACTCTTTCAAAAGACGCATCATCTTCTCGATTAATTAATAATCGTAGATATGCTATGACATCTTTGATTTCAGAGCGCTCGAAAAATCTGATTCCTCCATAAATACGATAGGCAATATCTGCTTGCAGTAGTTGCTCTTCAAGCACCCGCGATTGAGCGTTAGAACGATACAAAATAGCCACCTCATCAAGATTGTTTCCCTGATTAAACCAATCTTTTATCCGATTAACCAAGTATCTTGCTTCATCTATTTCGTTAAAAGCAGCATAAATCGCGATTGGCTCCCCTCCCTTAGCATCAGTCCATAACTTTTTGCCCAGACGCTTATCATTATTATCGATCACTGCATTAGCCGCTTCAAGAATATTAGCCGTGGAACGATAGTTTTGCTCAAGCTTGATCACCTTGAGCTCATTATAATCACTTTTAAGGCGTTGCATATTCCTACTATTAGCGCCACGCCAACTATAGATTGACTGATCATCATCACCGACAGCTGTTAGACTTGCACCTAATCCATATAACGCTTTAACCCAAGCATACTGCATGGTGCTTGTATCTTGAAATTCATCTACTAAAAGATAACGAAATTTATTTTGATATTGTTGATGCAAACTAGGGTGCTTTTGCCACAATTCATAAGAACTTAACAACAATTCGGCAAAATCAACTAAACTACCGCGTTTACATAGATCTTCGTAAAAGTAGTAAACTTTCACTAAAGTCTCTTCTAAAAAGTTACTCGCTTTAATTGCCGATGCTCGAACACCCTGCTCTTTTTTTTGGTTGATATAACTTTGTAACTGCTTAACTTGCCACTTATCTGGATCTAGTCCCAGTGTCTTATGAATCCTTTTAATCAACCGCGCTTGATCTTCAGCATCGATAATTTGAAATGATTCACTAAAACCGGCCTCTTGCCAGTGGATCCGAAGCAACCGATTAGCCAAGCCATGAAAAGTCCCAATCCACATAGCATGAAGAGGACGCTCAAGCATCGTCTCCAACCTAGCTTTCATTTCATATGCCGCTTTATTGGTAAAAGTAACCGCCAAAATGCTATTTAAATCAACACCTTGGGATAATAACCAGGCGATGCGATAAACCAAAACCCTAGTCTTACCACTACCAGCCCCAGCTAGCACCAATAGGTTATTACCAGAAAAAGCAACCGCCTCTTTTTGCACTATATTTAATTCATTTAAAAAATCACTATTCATCCGGTGAATTTTGCATACTAACTCGCTAAATGTCCAACAAATAATTATAGAATGGGGATGCTGAATTCTAAATTTTTTGGTAGCTGAGAGCTAAAGCGTACGCTGTAATATATTGATCCAATGTAAAAAAACTGGGCTAAGACCTGCAGCTACCTTGATGTTTGGAGCATTTTAGTCAGAATTCAGTAGCCCCAGAATATGAGCCAAAAAGTACCCTTTGACCAAACCCAAGGGGTGCTCCCAAGCCAAACAATTGATAACTATAAAATTATTCTTCTCCACACTCGACTAATTGGAGCCACGCTTACTAATTTTGCTCCATAGATATGAGGCGGACTAGCTGAGGTACAGGGATTAATACAGTATAAATTAAAGACCCCAGGTTCATCTGCTTTCATTACTCTACGACATAAAATTTGCTTATCAGCAGTTTCAATAATGCAATCTTTACCAACAGCCTTTTCCATCTCAACATCATATAAACGACGACCTCCCACTCCATGGCCAGAAGAATATAATGGTTCCATTCCATCATCAAAAATAGTTAAGGTAATTGCCCCTGAAACTTGTTCGCAAAATACCGCTATCTCATTTTCAATAGATTTTTCTTCCTCGTAAGCGATCTGTTCAACACCAATATCGGCCTTTTTATCACCCGAATAACTATCAATAAATTGTGGTGGTAAACCAATGCCATGCATCAGCCACATATAGGAACATTGGACTCCTTCATTTTGCATAGCCAAAATAATTTTTTTAGCCCCTTTAGAGCTTATGCCTTGGTTCTTAGCGCACTCCCAATATTTAATAGTAGATACGCCAATACTATATTTATCTGATATCCCCTCTAGGGTTAGACCAGACATCTTTCTGAGTAGGCGCAAACGTTTTCCACGCTCTTTAGGTAACGACAATTGAACATCGCTAGACATATTTTCCTCACTTAAAACAATTTAAATAATCAACCTACAATTCATAGTAGACCAGAATTATTAAGTTATTCTTATGTCTTACCATCTAACACCAATAAAACAAATTATCTATACCGTTTGGACTATTTTTAATAGTAGGGTAACATTAGGAAAATGAACTTTTTGCCTAAAACAACCTACAATAAAAATGAAGCAACCAATTGGTTTGTCCCAAATCATTGGGACCTGATCGCAGCTGCTATAATTTTTACTCTAATTGCTCTTCTAGCATGGGGCACAAAACAGATGACATCCTCATATCACCTTGGTGATATTATTCCAATTCATCTAAACCCCTCTTTCCTCCCAGCATACGCACTAAGAACTACTATCCGTTTATTTATTGCTCTATTCTTATCTCTAATATTTACTTTTATTTTCGGTTCACTCGCTGCAAAAAATAAACATGCCGAAAAATTAATTATTCCTGTCATCGACATTTTGCAATCAGTACCAGTATTAAGTTTTCTTTCTATCACAGTTACTGGGTTCCTTTTTCTCTTTAAAAATAGCATGCTTGGGCCAGAATGTGCAGCAATCTTTGGAATTTTTACATCGCAAGTTTGGAATATGGCTTTAAGTTTCTATCAGGGGGTAAAAACTGTACCAAAAGAGCTAAAAGAGGCGGCCAATATTTTCCAACTTTCCCCTTGGCAAAAATTTTGGAGAGTAGAAGTACCATTTTCCATGCCCGGTTTATTGTGGAATATGATGATGTCCATGTCCGGAAGTTGGTTCTTTGTAATCGCTTGTGAAGCATTTACAGTCGCTGGAGAAAATATTACCTTACCCGGAATTGGATCTTATATTAGCCTAGCAATTATTAAAGCGGATAAAACAGCCATTATTTACGCTATTATCTGCATGTTACTAGTTATTACTCTTTATGATCAATTACTTTTTAGACCACTTATCTATTGGACAGAAAAATTTAAAGAATCAGTAGATGATGATGAAAAAGCTTCAAAAGCCTGGTTGATCACTCTCTTTCAAAAAACTAAATTCTTACAATCCATCATAGCGTGGCTAGATAAATTATCTGATGCACTAATAAACCTTAAACTATTTACGAATAAATCTCTTGCAACCCAAAAAAATAGATCGGCAAAATTTTGGATAATATTTCATTATTTAATCTTAATTTTTGCCCTAATCATCATGAGCACAATTATTTGGCAAGTTGTATTTACTAATTTTTCCTTAAAAGAAATTGAACATGTCATAATTTTGGGATTAATCACTGGCGCAAGAGTAATGAGCTTAATTTTTATCTCCTCGCTAATCTGGTTACCAGTTGGAGTATGGATAGGGTTAAGACCAAATATCTCTACTATCATTCAACCTGTGATCCAATTTGCAGCAGCATTCCCCGCCAATTTACTTTTTCCCGTCGCTACCATGTTAATAATCAATTTACGATTGAATGTAGAAATCTGGGTAGCTCCGTTAATGGTACTTGGCACTCAATGGTATATTTTATTCAATGTCATCGCTGGCACCAGTCAATTCCCCCACGAATTAAAGCTGGCAGCAAACAATTTTAAAGTAAATGGAATATTGTGGTGGCGCCGCATCATTTTACCAGGCATAGCTCCATCTTTTATTACAGGCGCAATAACCGCTGCAGGCGGGGCTTGGAACGCTAGTATAGTCGCAGAGGCGATTAGCTGGGGGCCCACCAAACTGGTAGCTACCGGCATCGGATCATACATTAAACACAATTTCGAAAATGGTGATTTTCCCAGAATTGCTCTTGGTACCATTATAATGTGCTTAATTGTGCTATTAATTAATAGATTATTTTGGCGACCTCTTTATAATATGGCCATAGAAAGAATTAGTGAGAGTTAGTAAACACTTATGGACAAACCAACACCAATTATTAAAACTAATAATATTAAAAAATCGTTCAAACAAAACGACCATCAAGACCTGCTCGTTTTAGACAATGTTAACCTGGAATTATATGAAGGAGAAATTGTAGCCTTACTTGGTAAATCTGGTTCTGGAAAATCCACCTTATTAAGAATTATTGCTGGTTTAATTAAACCCTCCTCTGGGGAAGTTGTCTATCGTGGGCATAAAGTAAGATCTCCAGCTGATGGACTAGCCATGGTATTTCAAAGCTTTGCCATTATGCCTTGGTTAACCGTATTACAAAATGTAGAGCTGGGACTAGAAGCCAAAGGCGTACCTAAAAATGAACGCCGCACTCGTGCTCTAAAGGCTATCGACATAGTTGGTTTAGACGGATTTGAATCTGCCTATCCTAAAGAACTATCTGGAGGCATGAAACAACGAGTAGGTTTTGCCCGAGCATTAGTTGTGGATCCAGATGTTTTATTAATGGACGAACCATTTTCAGCGCTGGACGTACTAACCGCCGATAACTTACGTAGCGACTTGTTAGATCTATGGAATTCTAAAAAAACCAATATAAAAAATATTTTACTGGTAACTCATAATATTGTCGAAGCTGCATCTCTTGCAGACCGCATCATTGTATTTGGCGCAAATCCAGGCACCATCAGAACAGAGCTGGTGGTAGACATCCCTCACCCACGTAATGAGGATAATCCAAAGTTTCGCCTATTAGTAGACAATATCTACACCTTAATGACCACCTCTATTACTGACAGCCTGGAGGCTGGTTATCGTTATAAAATTATCCCTCTTGGCTATAGATTACCAGAAGTGCAAATTTCGGAGATTACCGGCCTTTTAGATATGTTGATCAAACCTGAATACAGCGATAAAAAAATTGACTTACCACTTGTGGCTGATGAACTTCACTTGAATGTAGACGATCTATTCCCGATTACCGAAGCGCTAGAAATCTTACGTTTTGCTCAAGTATCTAAAGGCGATATTGAGCTAAATGCCGCGGGAAAGGCTTTTGCTGAAGCCGACATCTTAGAGAGAAAAAAAATCTTTGCTAACCACTTATTAAGTTATATCCCTTTAGCATTTTACATCCGTAGAATTTTAGATGAGCGCCCAGAACATAGAGCCTCAGAAGACCGCTTTCTAGGAGAACTAGAGGATTATTTAAGTGAGGACGCAGCCGAAGAAACCTTAAAAATTGTGATCGAGTGGGGGCGTTATGCAGAAATCTTTGCTTATGACTATAACACTGGCCAGCTAAGCTTGGAAAACCCTAAGTAATTTTTAACAATCAAGAATATGGAGATTATTAATGAAGAAAGTGGTGACTATTTTACAACTAACTGATCAACATCTCTTTGGCAATATTGACAACAAGCTAGTTGGAGTTAAACCATATTACTCCTACATCAAAATAATTGAACAAGCTAAAACAGATGCTACTAATCGTCCAGATTTGATCGTCTTGACTGGCGACCTGTCACAAGACAGATCACTTGCCTCATACGAGCTGATAAAAAACTCCTTAAATGGATTCAATTGCCCCATTTACGCCACCATGGGCAACCATGACAATCCTAAATATTTTGCTCAAACGTTTGGATCAGCCAACCACATTTTCACTGTAACGGCTGGCACAACTAATTGGTGCATCTTACTATTAAACTCACACCTGCCATCACATGTTGATGGTAGACTAGCCCAAACAGAACTAGACTTTTTAAACATGCAACTAGATCTTTATCCTAATGAACCAATCATCATTTTTATTCATCATCATCTCTTGCCGGTAAACAGCGCATGGCTCGATAAAATTAAACTACAAAACAGCGAACAGTTTTTAGCTATTATCTCTGATTATAAAAATATCAAAGCTGTCGTTTGCGGACACATCCACCAAAAATTCGAAGCAATGTATAACGACACATTATTCCTTGCTACTCCATCTACTAGCTGGCAGTTCGCTACCAACAGCAAAAACTTTAAACTAGATAATTTAATGCCTGGATACAGGTGGATCAAGCTGCACGAAGATGGGAAAATAACGAGCAAAGTGGTTCGTGTTGAACACGACGATGATTTCATTCCTGATCAAAATAGCAAGGGATACTAATCTTCTACCGACCTTAGCAATGGGAAGAGAATCACATCTCTAATCGATGACATATCGGTAAATAACATAACCAATCTATCAATGCCAATGCCCTCCCCTGCTGTTGGAGGCAATCCATATTCTAGCGCTTTAATGTAATCGGCATCATAATGCATCGCCTCTTTATCTCCACGCGCAAGCTCAGAGGCTTGCTGATTAAATATTCTTGCTTGCTCTTCTGGGTCATTTAGCTCGGAAAATCCATTGGCAATTTCTCGACCACCGACAAAAAACTCAAATCTATCGGTAATAAATGGATTTTGATCGCTGGGGCGAGCAAGCGGAGAAACCTCTGCTGGATAAGCAGTAACAAATGTAGGCTCTTTCAACTCCTTTTCCGTCGTATGCTCAAAAATCTCATATTGAATCTTACCTAAACCATAGCTACCATCGACACTAATGCCAAGATCCATTGCAATCTTCCTGGCCAAATTAATATCATCTAGATCGCTTACCTTAATCGTCGGATTATAATGACTAATCGCCTCTTGCATCGTCATTCTGCGGTATGGTTTTGCCAAGTCTATTTCTAAACCCTGATAAACTATCTTGGTTTTACCCAATACTTCTAAAGCAAGGGTTTTAAACATCTCTTCAGTAAAATTCATCAGATCATGGTAATCGGCATAAGCCTGATAAAATTCCACCATAGTAAATTCAGGATTATGCCTAACTGAAACCCCTTCATTTCTAAAATTGCGGTTGATCTCAAAAACTTTTTCAAAACCGCCTACCACCAAACGCTTGAGGTAAAGCTCGGGTGCTATCCGCAAGTAAAGTTGCATATCAAAAGTATTATGGTGAGTAATAAAAGGCCTTGCGGTAGCCCCACCAGGAATCGGGTGCATCATGGGAGTTTCTACTTCTAAAAATCCTTTTGCAGCAAAAAAAGTTCTCATCGCAGTAATCAATTTAGATCTGATTTGAAAAACTCTCCTAGATTCTTGGTTCACCATCAGATCTAAATAGCGCTGTCTAGATCTAATCTCATGATCGACTAAACCATGAAATTTTTCTGGCATAGGCAAAAGTGATTTGGTTAGCAAATATAACTCTTGTACTTTTATCGAAAGCTCGCCTGTCTTGGTTTTAAAAATACTCCCTACCACGCCAATAATATCACCAAGATCCCAGCTAATAAATTCATCGTAAAGCTCGCCTAAATCGTCCCTTTTGAGATAGATCTGAATTTTACCTGACATATCTTGAATATGAGCAAAACTGGCTTTACCCATAATGCGACGCGCCATAATCCTTCCTGCCACTTTAACTGGAATATTTTTTTCCTGTAAAACATTAGTATCTTCGACAGAGTAAGCTTCCAATAAATCACCCGCTAAACTATCACGCTTAAAAAAATTGGGATAATGATAACCATTTTTGCGCAATTGATTTAACTTTTCTCTACGCAACGTAATCTGTTCGTTAACTGTAAGTTGTAAATTATTTTCTTCAGTCATAATATTTCTCACTAAATGATTCCGATGAAAAAAGGATAACAGAAAAACAAGGTAAGCAAAAGCGACAATAATCCTACAAAGGGACTGTTGAAATCTGGCATTTTGGTCATTGCGAGGAACCTCTTTTGCGACGAAGCAACCCATAATTGCCTTTATTTACAACATATCTCTGGATTGCTTCATTATTTCGTAACTCGCAATGACGGCGATTTCAGTATACTCATAATCATCTTCCGCAATACTTCCTAATTGCATAAACAGGCTTACTTTGAGGTAAACTGTAAATTCTGATTTCAGTAACTCACATGCTTTTTCATCACAGATGATGCTTTCATCCGTGGTAACCACGATGTTTTCTTTGGAGATCTGATGGAACAATATTTCCGTTAGGCAATAATTAAAAGCGCGTTCGCCTTCTGTGCCTACAACTTCAGATACAGTACGCCCAATGTGAGCTGCACACCCAAGAACGTCTGCATTGATAAACTTCCAACCAAGCTTTTTAGCCACTGCTTGGGCGAGGACACCTTTGCCTGCACCTGAATGACCAATGATAAAAATGCGTTTTATGTTGCTCATGATGGCTCCTCTTGATGAATATTCGCTTTTGCTCCTATAGGACACCACAAAGCCTGGACTTACAGAGTCGCTGAGGTTTTTTAGTCAGTGAAATTTTCATAGTAAGGAATGTCATGCCCTTAAAGTAACGAAAAATGAAACCTAAAGGACATGATAGACACAAAAAGCCAAAGGAATGCCTTTAAATTATCTATTTATGTGCAA
>CAZTPH010000010.1:0-17550 GCA_964614705.1 uncultured Coxiellaceae bacterium | reverse complement strand
AACCCATTGCTTTTAGTTCAACTCATTGATGATAAAGAGAAATATTACTTATTTTAATTTTTTAGTGGTTTTTTGAGCAGGCTCACATTCAGCTCAGATTTAGCACAGATTCGACACACCAAAATTTACCAAAAAACCTCAAAACAGGGAAAAAATAAGTAAAATCTAGCACACATTCAGCTCAGTATAGGTTATTTTTCCGTACTTTTTCGAAATCTAGCTCAAATCTGTGCTACTTTCAGCACACTTTGAGCTACAAAGTGAAAAATCTATGCCAGATCTAGCACAGATATAAAAAGTTAAAACTGACTTAGCACTAATTCGACATATAATTTTTCTTTATATTCTGCTTTGTGGTACCGGGTAGATATTAAGAAATGCTTAATGAAGTATTTTTAGCATTATGTTATACTTATTTACAGTCAGAATATGAAAAAACATTCATTTTTCTGCTTTAAAATTTATTAAGCTGGAGACATCATATGAACAAGATAATTGAAATAAATAATGAGGCATTAGCCGCTGTATCAGGTGGGTGCTATTGTTATTGTTATACCAATCCATTTAACCCTGGTAAGCCCACAGAGCTAATAGGTGGCGCGGAAAGCAAGGAAGATTGTCATAAAAATTGTATAGTAAAAAGCCTTGTTTATAGCCATTGCGCCTCAGAGCTTCCTAGAAAATGGGAGTCTCCTTTAGAATTTACTACAAGAATGAAAAGCGGTTTACAATTATAAATTGTAAAAGTTTTTATGGGCAGGCAATATTGGACTGCCCCCGACTAGCCGGACACTACCTTATGAAGCATATGCAACCATTTTGAATTGCATTATTTAATTCACTCTTTTACTCAGACAATAACAATTCCGGATTATCGATCCACATTACAAAGTATGGCTCTTTAGCAGCCTTACCTTTAAGATACAATAAAAATGGTTTATCGAATACTAAAAGTTTAGGAGCTTCAGGAATCTTGCCACAGTTGGCGAGCCTAACCATATACGCTTCCGATTTTAAAATCGCGCCCTCTTCGTTTAATTTAAATTCTATAGTTTGGCCAGCTTTAGCAACTTTTGATCCACTAAAATCGTCTTTATAATCATGAATAATATTAAAATCAAATTTAGGGATTTTTAATACATCTTTGGTTTTTAATCTTACGGCGCTATTTTTACTGATTCTTGATTGTACTGCATCAAGGGTCGCTAGCAGTGTAGCTTCTGGAGCAACTTTAGCAATAACAATCTCATCATCAAATGATTTTGAGGTAAGACGTACAATAAAATCATTATTATTTTTATAATCAAATACTGCTACTTGTTCCCCCATCTTGCGATAACCATCGTCAGTGCCATATTTCTTGATACCGAAAGCGGACACCAGTTTCGTTTTGCCAAAATTAATTGGTTCGGCAATCTTTTCAAATTTAGTATCAAACGCTAAAACTTTTTTCAAATAAGCGTATGCTACTAAATCGTCTGGATTGCATTTTAAATCTACGCTAGGAACATCATTGAATTTTGCTTGGAGAGCATCTTTAATTTTCCCTACTATCCCTTCATAGCCAAAACCGACCATTGCCAAATAGGCATCTTCAGACAGATCACTCGCCCCAGAAATACCTTCGTTTAAATATTGCTCCATCAAACGGTTTGCTGGCAATCTCAGTGGCTCCCAACCAAGTTCCATTAATTTTTCAGACATCTTATCCCAAACTATTTGAAAGGTTGAACAGAAAATGAGGTTTTCATTTGTGTGAATAGATTTTTGTAAATATGGAGTTATGGTTGTATTAGCTAATTGTTTAGAATCTATTCGCAGTGTCTTTTGGTCTGCAAAAGCTGTGGGCGCAGAAATATAAAACGCCGCAATTAATAATGCAAAATATAAGAAATAGTTTTTTTTCATACTTATCTCCTGGGCCCTGTTATCCTCTACTATATTATAGCAGACAAAAGTTAAGAAAGTTTATTGTGGCATAACACATTGTTTTTTATTTATTTTTTTGAACTAAGCTGCTTTAAGTTCTATAATGGAATTTAAAGTGTGTTCATAATTAAGGCTAAATTTTGGCAGTTTTCCTTTGGTTGTGGGCAAATTATCTTCATCATAACTCTTTAGCAACAGCCATGATTTGGCATGTTTTGCTATAACATCTAGCAATCCTTGAGTTTCTTCATTGGTGAGTTGCCACAAATATTTCGGTAGTTTGAGTTTGTTCTATTGACGGCACACTCTCTTTTTTGTGCGCTTGTTATTATTCGGAGCCAAGTTTTGTTCTCACAAGATATGTAGTTCTGCATCTTCTTCAATATATTCAATACTGTTGTCTTGTTCAACAATGCGTATAAACCGATCAGTTTGTATTTCATCTAGATCTTCGCTTAGTATAATAACATGGGAACCGCTAGTTAAAGAACGTAAATCTGTCGTTCGGATATTAGTTATTGACGACAAAGCATTTGCTTCATTAGCTGATTTTGACAATACATCTAGTTGTTCTGCGGATAGTTTTTTTCTTAATTCTGTGCTGATCGCCTCATTTGAGTCCAGATTACCATGTAAAGATAAAATTTTTTTTTGAGATTCGCTCAGCTTATATTTTACAATAAATCTATCAGCGGCCAACGTTGACGTGCATGAATAACATATGGCTATTGTCACAATAATCGTCAAATATGCAGATTTGCCCATAAATCCTCCTCTGTATCATATTAAGGATATACAAACTTACTCAACTTAGCAAAACCAACATAAGGCGAGAAAAGTAAGATAGAATTTTACCCCTAGATACCTTTTGAGGCAATTGGGGAGTTCGTATGGCAGACTTGACCCCCTTGCCTCGCAGTTAATCAGGTGCCATGCTTGAATTTGGATTTAGTGCCGTTTCCCCATAATCGATGATTATATTAAGCAGTCGTAATAGTTAATAGGTTTTACTCTCATCGGATTAGGCTAATTTAGAAATTATCTCTTTAGCAAGATGCTGTTTAGTAACGTCGTTAAACGATCTTATTTCTCCAGACTTATCTAAAATCGTGGCGGTTATCTTATCGCTGTTAAATACAGTATTATCACCAACCTGGCTAGCTACTATCATATTTAGTTTTTTGTGGAGTAATTTTGCTTTAGCATTTTCTAAAATGTTTTCAGTCTCGGCAGCAAAACCGATGGTGATTGGTGGATTAGGAATTGATGCCACCTTGGCAAGAATATCTGGATTACATCGTAATTCTAGTGATGTCCCAGAGACATCTTTTTTTATTTTATGGGCAAAAACATTTTGTGGGGCGTAATCGGCAACTGCGGCTACGGCAATAAAAATATCGCAACCAATAATCTGTTTCATTACCATATCACACATCTCTTGTGCTGTTTGTACTCTAATGCTGTTTATTCCCAAAGGAAGCGGATGATTAATTGGGCCGCTAATTAATATAACATTAGCCCCTGCATCTCTTGCTGCAGTAGCTAACATATATCCCATTTTTCCAGAACTTCGATTGGTGATGTAACGTACTGGGTCAATAGGTTCTTGAGTCGGTCCTGCTGTAATTACGACTTTTTTACCCTCAAGGATTTTGGCGGAAAAAATTCCTGGGATTAGTTCTACAATTTTTTGTGGCTCCATCATTCTGCCAAAGCCAATTTCACCACAAGCTTGTTCTCCCGTTTCCGGAGGAAAAATTAATACTCCCCTGTTTTTTAATTCAGTAATATTTTTTTGGGTAACAACCGCGTTCCACATCTCTTTGTTCATCGCCGGAACAACTACTATTTTGGCAGTACTAGCAAGGCAAGTAGTGGTAAGCAAGTCATCCGCGATTCCCGCGGTTAGTTTTGCAATAAAATTAGCGCTTGCTGGCGCAATAACTATCAAATGCGCAAAACGCGCAAGTGATATATGTTCTAAATTAACAGTAGCGTTTTGGTTAAATAGGTCGGTAGCTACTTCATTTTCAGAAAGAGTTTGCATCGTCAGGGGAGTTATAAATTCGCGAGAATTATGGGTCATAACTACTCGTACCTGTGCTCCATTTTTGCGTAATAAGCGTACTAATTCGGCGGATTTATATGCGGCTATTCCTCCCGTTACTCCAACCACAATATTTTTATCTAACATATGCAATCCTCATATATGAGTTATCTATAAAAACATGCTTTATTTAGCCGAAACCATCTTGATTATACCAAAAAAGATTAACCAATAAAATGTTTGGCTAGATCGATCAGCAATTCTAATTACCATATGCCCAACTTATACGTCATTATTGATACCCAAAATGAGTTGCTGTAGATCGATAGTTGGCTGAGAAGGTTAGATGTATTTACAATGTATTGATGATTCTATCTATGATCCCTGCTAGCGTTTTTATGTTTCTTTGGTTGAGAGTGCTTGCTGGTATAATGACTTTTTTTACCCTGGTTGCTATGCTGGCCTCTAGCAGGCTTACGATCGGAAGATTTTTTATTACTTGCCATAGTCTTGCGATCAGAAGATTTCTTATTACTTGCCAAAGGTTTTTTGCGTTTAGATTGACGAGTTTTGCGGTTAGCAACCCCCTGTGGGTGATCTATCTCATGTTCACTATCGTGAGTCATATTTAACAAAGTTATTTTGTTGTCTAGATAACGCTCGATTTTTTTTAGTTTTAATATTTCACTTGGCAAAACAATGGAAATTGCCATGCCAGTTTTCCCTGCTCGACCAGTACGACCAATTCTATGTACATAATCCTCGGAAAACTTAGGTAAATCGTAGTTAATTACGTGCGTTATATCGGCTACATCAATGCCACGAGATGCGACATCTGTTGCCACCAAAAACTGTACTTCTCCCTGCCGGAATTTTGCCAATACTCTATTACGAGCACTCTGTTTCATGTCGCCGTGCATCGCTTCTGCGCCATGACCATATTCATTTAATTGCTCAGCCAATTTAGACGCTTGGACTTTGGTAGAAGAAAATATAATAGATTTAAAAATTGACTCCCTATTTAATAATTCACCCAAAATACTATTTTTGTAATTTTGATCTTTAGCTAAATAGAATTTTTGTTTAATTAAGTTGGTGTCGACTTTTTCTAAAGAGATATTAATTTTAACTGGATTTTTTAATAAATTGTTCATGACAGTTAAGAGGCGGCTATCGGCAGTTGCGCTAAATAGCAACGTTTGACGCTCATTAGGAACGCTTTTTACGATAGTCTTGATATCGTCAATAAAACCCATATCCAGCATTCTATCCGCTTCGTCAATTACTAGAACCTCTATTTTAGATAGATCGAGACGTTTATTTTCCATATGGTCCATTAACCTGCCGGGAGTGGCAATAATGATGTCGATTGGGCGCGATAGTTCACGTAATTGTTTGTGATATGGCATGCCTCCAATGAAACTTGCTATGTTGACTTTAATAAATTTTTTGTACTGGTCAATAACCTTGGTAATTTGATTAGCTAATTCACGAGTTGGGGCTAAGATCAAAACGCGCGGTTTCTTGGTTTTTTCTTTAGTGCTAAGAAATTGTAAAATTGGTATCACGTATGCAGCGGTTTTGCCGGTACCTGTTTGGGCCGAAGCAACTATATCTTTGCCAGCCAAAATTAGTGGAATAGCTTCCACCTGAATTGGTGTCGGTATTTGGTAGCCTGCCGCAGTAACTGCCTGCAGAATGTTTGAATCTAATTTTAATTTGGTAAATGCCATCTGAATGTTCCTCTAAATATAAATAATATAAGGCAAAACGCCTTGCTCAGTAAGTTAATTAGCATAGATAACAAGACGTGTTATGTGTCTTTAGTTAAATTTAGGATTACAGGCTATAGTGTAGCAAATAACGCGTGAATTCCCGCCGTATCATTGCCAACCTACAAATACTTACTTATCAAGGTAAAACACTCAGGTGGTAATGAACTACTGTGGCGCCATATAATCATCAATTTGGGAATAATGCAAGATAAAGATAGTTCTAGAGCTTGGATTTAATCATAACTTAATAATAGGACTAAGCCACCATAGCGAAAAAACCTGTATTGCGGGGTATAATAAACCAGCTTAATTTATAATTATGAAAAATCATCTTGTGTCCGCTTTTACTCTTATAGAGCTGTTAATTGCAATTGCAATTATCGGCATTTTGGCGGCTGTGGCTATCCCATCTTATCAAAAATACACTATTAAAGCTTATTATACTGAAGTTATTCAGGCTGCTATGCCGTTTAAATTGGCTATTGAAGAGTACCACCAGATGGGCGGAGACCTGAGTGATTGTAAGCCAGGGAAAGATGGATTGCCCAAAAATATCGAATTATCTGCCACCGAAGGATTGGTAGGTAGTATTACTATAAGTAACAATTGTGCTATCACAGTAACGCCACGTATCCTCCATGGTATTAAAACTAGCGATAACTATCTATTGACTCCCTATCTCAGAAATAGCCAATTGTATTGGGAGAAAAGCGGTGGCGGAGTATTGGCCGGATATGCAAACTAAAGATCAGCTAAACAATAGTGATCAAAGCACTTTAAAGTTAATCGATACGATCTTAAATAGCGCCATAAGCAAACAGGCTTCGGATGTCCACTTTGAATCATACCAAACTCGCGGTCGAGTCCGTTTACGCATTGATGGTCTGCTTTATGAAGAGCAAAATATTAACCGCGCATTATGGCCGAAGATTGTCACCTGCCTTAAAATCATGGCAAATTTAAATATTGCCGAAAAACGCCTTCCCCAAGATGGTAGATTTACCCTAAAGTTAGATCAGTATAAACAGTATGATTGCAGATTAAGTTCTTGTCCCACCGCTTTTGGCGAAAAAATCGTAATTCGTGTTTTAAATCCATCCAGCTTTATTCCTCAAATTAATCAGCTTGGTTTTGATGAAGAAAGTGTAAAAATATTTGAACAGCAAATAAAATCTCCTCAAGGGATTATCTTGGTTACCGGGCCAACCGGTAGTGGTAAAACAGTAACTCTCTACAGTGCTATTAACTACTTAAATCAAACTACTAAAAACATCTCTGCTGCCGAGGACCCAATTGAGATTTATTTAGAGGGAATTAACCAGATAGAGACTAATCATAAAATTGGCCTAGACTTTACTACTGTCCTTAGAGCGTTTTTACGTCAAGATCCAGATATTATTATGATCGGAGAAATTAGAGATCTGGAAACCGCTAAAATTGCTGTTAATGCAGCACATACTGGACATTTGGTGCTTGCTACATTACATACCAACTCTACTGCAGCAACCTTAACCAGATTGTTGAATATGGGTATACCGCCATTTAGTTTAGCAAGTGCACTTAAATTAATAGTTGCCCAAAGATTAGTACGCAAATTATGTCCAAAATGTAAAATCCCACAAAAACCACCATCACAAATTTTGCTGTCCAACAGATTGTCTGCGGATACGATTATCTTTTCTGCTCACGGTTGCCAAGATTGTAATTACGGCTATCTAGGGCGAACTGCTATTTTTGAAGTGCTTGCTATAAACCAAGAGATAGCTCATCTGATTATGCAAGAAAATAATATTATTTCGATTGAAAGTCGGCTGCAGCAGCTGTCATACCCAAAACTGCGTGAAGTTGCACTCAAAAAAGTATGGGATGGTACTACATCACTGGAAGAAATTGATAGAATAATAAATTAACTATGAAAAGCTACAATTGGCAAGGAGTTAATCTAAAAGGTCAACAGGTATCAGGGGTTGAGCAAGCTGCAAGTATCGCGCAGCTTAAACAAATATTAATCGCCAAAAATATTTTTCCGGTAAAAATCAAGCGCCACTTAAAATCAATATTTGACCAGCAACTAAAAATTAAAAGTAAAAATGTTGCTGATTTTATCGAACAGCTATCAATCCTAATTAACGCTAATCTAACTTTAAATCAAGCTTTAATCATTATATCTCAAGATAAGCAGAGCATGCAGATATGTTCGCTTGCGAAGTTATGCCAACAATCTATAATTCAGGGCAATTCTCTTTATAAGACTTGGCAGAGTTTACCGAAGTATTTTAATAATATAGCATGTGGTCTTGTTAACGTTGGGGAAGAATCTGGGGCTCTTGATTTGGCATTACGTGAGCTTGCTGAATATCTCAAACGGTCTATGCTGCATAAAAAACGTTTAGTTAAGGCATTATTATATCCTACGATAGTTATAGTTGTTAGTATAATAGTAACAACTATTTTTATGCTATTTATTATTCCTCAGTTTGAAAAGATTTTTGTTGATTTTGGTGGAACTCTTCCTGAATACACCAGATTTATTATAGCCTTGAGCAAAGCCATTCAAAACAATGTAATATTGGTAATAATTTTTATCATGATTGCAATATCGATGACAAAAATTTGGTATAGTAAATCAGCAAAATTTAGATTTAGATTTGATCGCTTATTGCTAAAGCTGCCTATAGTTGGAAAGATCATGGAATATTCAACTATCGCTAGGCTAACAAATACAATTTCAATTACTCTAAAATCAGGTATCCCATTGCTGCGTTCACTAGAGATAACTAGTAAAATTATAAGCAATAGCCAATATCAGAATTTGATGACTAGAGCAATCAAGTCATTAGCAATGGGTCAATCATTAAAAGAAGCTTTGGTGTATGAAAAATTATTGCCGAATCAGGTTATCCAGCTGATCGCTCTTGGTGAAGAAAGTGGTACGCTTGATCTGCAATTAGCAAACATATCGACTATTTATGAAGAGAGATTAACTAATTTTACCGATAATCTTAATAACTTACTTGAGCCGATTATTATGCTGATTCTTGGGATAATAACAGGAGGACTAATCTTGGGGCTTTATCTGCCAATCTTTCGTCTAGGGTCAACAATTTAGCTGGCTGTTGAAAGTGAAGCATTAGATTTTATTCTGCTAGTAGGGTTTGCTGAAATCCGAATCAAATTTTTAGAAATCACTTTACCCAGAGTGGTTACGTTTTAACGGCAACAGGCTCCTGCCTTCCTGCTCCTTGCCATCTCTGTCCAGCAGGCGCCTAAAAACGTAACCACTCTAGGTGGTGGTGCTCTATAACGATTATTTTAAGCTTGTTTTTTATTTTTCAGCAGACTCTAGTAATAAAACTTGCGGAAGATCGTGCCATTCAGCTAGTGAGGTATATGCAATTGTTTTATTATCATCAAATTTTATTTCGCCAGTAGCAGACCGGTGTACATGTCCATAAATTATCTGGTCAAAATCATGGTGGCTAATTAACTTGGCTAGCGATTTTTTTTGAGGCACAGAATCAACAGGAGGATTTTTTTGTTTGCTTCTCGCGCTATATTTTTGCATGTTGCTAGCAATCCATTTTCTTAACGTGATTGGTAGTTTAAGAAATACTTTGATTCCAAAGGGTAGATGAATTATTTTTCTGAAGAGATGATACTTGTAACTGCTATCACACAAAAGGTCTCCATGAGTTAGCAGAATTTTTTTGCCTTTAAGAGTTATTACGCATGGGTCTAGAATAAGTTTACAGCCACTTGTTTTGGCAAATTGCTCTCCTAAAAGAAAATCGCGATTGCCGGCCATTAAATAGACCGGTATTTTGTTGCTAACTGTTTTTAAGGCGGTTTTAATTTGGTGATTGAATGGGGAATCGTTATCATCGCCAACCCAAAATTTAAATAGATCTCCAAGAATGTATAAAGTTGTTATCTGCTGATGTTCAATATTTTCAAGGAATTTAAGTAAGGCCGAGGTGGTTGATGGGGTATCTTCACTTAAATGTAGATCGGAAATAAAAGCTGTGTATCTATTCATAAACCGTTCGCTTCTCTGAAATTGATTTAGTAACTATCTCATAAAGATTGCTAGAAATATTAGGTTCACTATAAATCCTAGTTAGCTCTTTTTGTAGTAATTGTTGGCGACCATGGTCTAAGTTTTTACCAGAACCAAGTGGAGTAGCTATCATCGCAGCTAGTTGAGAATTGAATTTATCAATCTTTAGTACTTGGTCTGCAAGAAATTTATATCCCGATCCGTCAGGGGCATGAAAATTAGCCAGGTTATTTTCTGCAAAAGCTCTAATTACAGAGTAAACATTATTGGGATTTTTAAGGTTAAATGCAGGATTTTGTAATAACTTTTGTACCAGAGCTAAATTGCCTGGTAGTTGTATAGTGGCATTAATCAAGAACCATTTGTTTAGTAGGTTAGGATGCTGATGCCATCGTTGGTAGTAGTCTTGCAATAGTTCTTCTTTTTGAGTATAGCTAGAGTTTGCAAGCGCAATAAGAGCGCAAAATGTGTTAGTTAAATTGTCTGCTGTTTTGAGTTGTTCAGTTGCAAGCTCGAAAGCTTTGGGATTACTAGTTGTAACTAGATAATCTAAGGCAAGATTTTTTAATGCTCTGGTATTGATCGAATTAGAATCAAGGCTGTATGGGAGCTTTAGCTGAATATTATGATAGCAATCTGCAAACATATCAGCTAAATCATTAGCTAAAGTTAATTTAATTAATTGTCTAGAGTCATGTAACTTTGTAACATTAGCAGCAGATAATAATTCTAAAAGTTGCTGTTCGCTAGGTAGTGCTAAAATTTTAGCCGCTAGTCCTGGGTCAAGATCGTTATTTTCGAGAATCTGTTTAAATAGTAGACGCAGAGTAACGAAATGTTTAGATAGTTTATTTTGATTATAAGAATCTAAAATAGTAGCAATTGCTAGTTTTTGCGCTGCTTCCCAACGAATAATCGAATCTTGACTATGGGAAGCTATATGCAATAGTTCTGATAAATTATAGTGATATTCAATTTTTGCTGGAGCTGAAAAATTTTGTAATAGAGCTAGGGTTGGTTTTTTGCCAATATGGGGTAGGTTAAATGTTTGTTCATGTTGATTGATAACTAGTGTTTGGGAATAAAAATTTTTGCCAGCGTCATCAATCAAGCCGATATTTAACGGGAGATAAAAATCCTTTTGAGCTTGAGGATGAGACTGCTCTATTTTGATGGTGTAAATATTTTGGTTATCTATAGCGTCTGTTACTTTTAAAACTGGTGTTCCGGCTTGATCATACCATAATTTAAATTGTTCTAGATTAATTCCAGCAATATCTGAAGCGGTCTGAATAAGCTCTTCAATCGTGGTTGGTTTGCCATCATATTTTTTTAAGAAACTAGTTAATATCTTGCGAAATACTTCTCTATCAAATAGCGTGATTAGCATTCTGGCAACTTCTGCACTTTTATTGTATACCGTTCTGGTGTAAAAATTATCCACCTCAATGTATGAAGGTAATCTAATGGGGTGAGCAAGAGGACCAGAGTCTTCTGGAAATTGTTCATTATACAAGGTTTTTATCGATTCAATTCGAGAGGTGGCATAACCATAATGATCTTCGGTAAACAGTTGCTCTCTCAGAGTAGTTAATCCCTCTTTAAGTCCAATTTGAAACCAGTCGCGACAAGTTACTCGATTGCCAGTCCAGTTGTGAAAATATTCATGAGCAATAACCGACGCTACTCTAATAAAATCACTGTCAGTAGCAGTATCTGGAGAGGCTAGCAATAATTTACTATTGAACACATTTAAACTTTTATTCTCCATCGCACCAAAATTTAGATCATTAATCGCCACTATTTGATAGATATCTAAATCATATTCTAAGCCAAAATTTTCCTCATCCCAAGCCATTGCTTGTTTAAGAGAACACATGGCGTGTTGACATTGGGCAATGTTTTTTTCGTCAGCAAAGATCTTTAATTTAATCTGACGATTAGATTGAGTAGTATAACTATCTTCAATTGCTGAAAATTTGCCAGCCACTAATGCAAATAGATAAGCTGATTTGGGAAATGGGTCTTGCCAGGTTGAGGTGTGGGTGCCATCTTGATTTTGCTCTTCTTGAATCAGGTTACCATTAGATAATAAGACCGGATAATCATTTTTGTTGGCAATGATTTTAGTGGTAAATTTGGTTAGAATGTCTGGTCGATCGATAAAGTAAGTTATCGTTCGAAAGCCGTGCGGTTCATTTTGAGTGCAAAAATTACCATTGGTTAAATATAATCCCGTACAAGTAAAGTTTTTTTCCGGGATTATTTTTGCCGTAATTTCCAAGCTGAATTCATCAGGCACTTGATTAATTGTTAGTGATTGAGGTGATACTTGGTATTGTTTATTGCTTAATGTTTGTTGGTTTAATTTAATTTCTAACAATTCTAGATTTTTCCCGTCTAACACGATAAAGCTGTTAGTGGTTTGAGCTAGAGGATTCCTTTTAATCGTCAAGATAGATTTAACGATAGTTTCTTTAGGGTCTAATTGAAATTCAAGGTTAGCACTAGCTATTAAAAAATCACTAGGACAATAGTCTTTTAGAAAAGTGGTTTGATGATTCATTTTTGATTCCATATAGATTGTTTAGATTGCTTGGCAATTTTTTCTAGCAAAACTTGATGTTCGTTTAGTTCTGTTTGAGAAGCTTTGATAATGGTCGTAGGTTGTTTGGCGATTTTTTTATGAGAATTTTCTGTGCGTTCTTCCAGCTCAGACTCAAGTTCACCAAATAAGTTGCTTTGTCCACCAGTCATTAAAAGATAAGCGCGCGCTAATAGCTCGGCATCTAGTAGTGCACCATGTCCTTTCAGTTTGCGCTCATTGAGATCAAGTTGATAGCGTTTACAAATGGCGTCCAGAGTATTACGTTGGCCGGGAAATTTTTTTCTGGCTAATACTAAAGTATCGATAACTTTAACGTAATGATCTAGTTTTTTGTTGTTTCGGTTAACTAGATTTATTTCATAATTGATAAAGCCAACATCAAATGGAGCATTATGGGCGATTATTTCAGCACCATTAATAAATTCCAAAAAATCTGCCAAGATGTCTGAAAAAATGGGTTTGTCCAGCAGGAAATCTTTGGTAATTTTGTGCACAGCTAAAGCTTCATCGTCTATCTCTCTTTGGGGATTAAGATAACGATGAAAAGTAGTACCAGTTATTTTGCGATCTATAAGTTCAATGCAGCCAATCTCAATAATGCGATGACCTTTTTCAGGTTCAAGTCCGGTAGTTTCTGTATCAATGGCTATTTGTCTCATGTTTTACATCTCTTTGATTGCATCATTGGCAAGTTTATCGGCCAGTTCATTTTCTGGATGATTACTGTGTCCTTTCACCCAGTGCCAACTAATTTGGTGACGCTCGGCAAGTTTATCTAGTGCAAGCCATAAGTCTAGGTTTTTTACGGGTTCTTTATTGGCAGTTTTCCAGCCGTTGGCTTTCCACTTATGAATCCACTCGGTAATACCGTTTTTTACATATTTAGAGTCGGTAGTAAGGTTAACTGATGATGATGTTTTTAACGCATCGAGTGCCATAATCACAGCAGTAAGCTCCATTCTATTATTAGTGGTATTAGCTTGAGCGCCTTTCAGGTGTTTTTCATGTTGGTTATAGCGTAAAATTGCACCCCAGCCTCCAACTCCAGGATTTCCTTTACAAGCGCCGTCGGTAAATATTTCGATCTTTTTGTTCATGAGATAACTTTTGAAGTTGGTTTTGGTAAACTCTCGATAGCAGTTTGACCATAATTAATTTTCATTTTTGGCAATACCATTTTACTTTTTTTAGCGACGATTATATAGCTAGAGAGATATAATGAAGCAAAAAATGCGCCTATTTTAGCGGTAAGTGAGCTATTGTTGGTTAAAGTTGGTATTATTTTATGTTGTTCTTCTATCTCAAAACCCTGCTGAATTAATATGCGGATTATTTTTTTAGCATTGGTAGAGTGGCGTTTGGGGTTTGATCGATTGAAGATTTTGTGTAACCAGCTATGGTTAAAGCCAATGAGAATTAAATGCCCACCATTAATTAAGGTATTATAAGCTTCATTTAGAATAGTGTTTTGATCTTGGTATTGCTCAAGGAGATGAGATAGCAAGATTAAATCGATGCTTTCTGGTAAAAATGGTAAGGTGCTTAAAGCACAAGTGATAGTCGAATACTCATGAACCATTTCGTCGCTTTTGGTGCAGGGTGGATAGATAATGATATTTTTGCGAACATTTGTCGCTGAGGTTAAAAGAGGTAGCTTTGCTTGATTGATTCCTGCTAGTAGCGAGTAGTAACCAAAAATTCTAGGTAAAATTTCAAGTAAAATTACCTGTTCTTTTTCAGCAAGTTTAAGCATATTAGTGCTGTAAAGTAATTGAGTTAACATGGGTTATTTTTAACCGCCGCTAAATATTTTTTTCTATCTTCTACTAGCCAGGAAGTTTTGGTAACGCTATCTTCTAGAGTAATGCCCATATTGGATAATTTATTACGCAGTTCGTCAGCCAAGCCCCAGTTTTTATTCATTCTTGCTTGGTTTCGTTGATTTACAATGGTTTCAACTAAATTAATGTCTATTCCATATTGCAAAAATGTTTCAGCATCTTCTTGGGCAATACCGAAGATCGAGGCTAGTTTTTTTAGTAATAAGACAAAATAGAGAGCTTCTTTATCTTGTTTGTTTTTGCGTGCCTGGTTGATCTTAGAGGCTAGTTCAAACAAGGTGCCGAGTGCTTTAGGCGTATTAAAGTCATCTTCCATAGCAGCATAGAAATCTTGGTATGAAGAATCTTTTATTTCAGGGTAATTGAGGTCAGTTGGTCCTTCAATGTTTAGGCCTCTAATGGCAATATAGATGCGCCGTAAGGCGGCTTCGGCATTTTCCATATTAGCGTGAGAAAAATTTACTGGACTACGATAGTGGCTGGCTAAAATAAAATAACGTAATATTTCTGGGTGGTAGTTAGCTAATATCTCTTTAAGAGTAAAAAAGTTACCCAAGGATTTTGACATCTTTTCAGCTTCATTTTGGACAAATCCCATATGCATCCAGTATTTAGCAAGTCTAGCATCATTTGCCGCCTCTGATTGGGCGATCTCATTTTGATGATGGGGAAATTGTAAGTCGCTGCCGCCGCCGTGAATGTCAAAGGTGCTCCCTAAGTATTTTTTAGCCATAGCTGAACACTCGATATGCCAGCCTGGTCTGCCATTTCCCCACGGTGATGGCCAACTTGGTTCGTTTGGTTTGGCTGACTTCCACAAGACAAAATCTAGTGGATTTTCTTTGTTTTGGTTAGCCTCTACTCTTATTCCGGCAATAAGATTGCTCAAATCTTGATTGGCAAGTTCTCCATAAGCTTTAAATTGGTCTACCCGATAGTAGATATCCTTATATTGAGTTAAGTAAGCATAACCTTTATCAATGAGAATTTTGATCATCTCAATGATCTCTGGAAGATGATCGGTAACCTTAGGCTCAAAGTCTGGCTTATTGATTTTTAACGTTTTTTCATCATTATGCATTGAGGAGATAACTTGCTCGGTTAAATCCTTGCAGCTTATAGACAGCTCACGGGATTTTTTTATGATCTTATCATCTATATCTGTGATGTTACGTACATAGGTAACCTGGTAACCGATATCGCGTAAGTAGCGCACTAGCACATCAAACCAGATAAACAATCGGCCATGACCAAGATGGCAATCGTCGTAGACGGTCAAGCCGCAGACATAAAGACCAATCTGTTGCGGTTTTATTGGCTCTAGGAGCTCTTTTTCTTTGGTTAGACTGTTATATATATATGTCATTTAGTAAAATAGCCGTCTATCTTGTGTTAGTTAATATGAATTTGAAAAAGTGTGGTAATTCTAACGCAAGATAATTATTAAATGAAGTGATTATTGCTTTTATATCGTTTACATCACGTATTAGTGACAAAAGTGCGAAAAAAGCTTGCTAATGCTTATATAAGTATTAAAATTGACTTGTTTTTAGGGCGTTGCTTCTCACTCATTCTCCTTGTTGTTAACTCGAGAGTGACGCAATCCTGGTACAACTTATGACCAAGTCATTTTAAAGGCAGGAAATTTTATGAAGCGCCTCATACGTCTGGTTGCGATATTACTGATTTTTGTAACAAGTTCTGCTAATGCATTCGTTCCTGTTATTGCAGCTGCTCTTATAGGTGGATCTATAGTGGGAGGCAGCGCTATTCTTTCTAGTGGTGCTCGCCGTTCAATCGATAAACTGGATGATAAAATCGAACATGCTTATCGGAGAATGGACCAATTAGTTGATAAGGTTGATGAGATGTTGGGAAAGCATATAGGTGAATTAAAGGGATTGGCAGAGGACACTATTGCAGAGTTTAAAAAAATTATCGAAGATGAATCTAAACATATTGATGCAAAAATTGATGAAATAAAATCTATGGTAGATAAAACTATTACCGAGGTGAATAAAATTGAAAAAGATTTTTTCTCTGATTTAGAAAAATCCATAGAAAAAGTAGAGTGTACCATAGATAAGACCGTGCATAATCATTTACAAGATGCATTAGGCAATATTGGCAGAATGCTCGATTTTAACACAATTAGGATATATCCACCAATACTTTACCCTGACGAGAGGGTTAACAAATATTGCTTGCCATGTACAAATAAGTGCTTTGTACATAAAGATGTGTATAAGGATTTCACCATTAAAACCCCATTTTTTTCTACAACCTATGATGAGATTAAAGAATATCTATTGAATAGGTTAAGCGGCATTGAGATGGATACTCCGCTGGATTCAGCGATGATGACCTATTCTGTGATATCAGAATTATCTAAGCGAGCTATTTGCTATCATAAGGATAGATCAAGATTTATTAATGATTATGCTTTTTATAAAGATAGGATGATTTTATTGCAAGAATTTACTCAAAGATATGGGGGATATGAAGATGATTATGATGAAGAAGGTAAAAAGAGTTTTTGGGATCGTCACAATATTAATTTTGGGGATGAACTGTAGTATTGGATTTGGCGGGGTAGAGAGCTGTAAAACTATCCCTGATTGTTTGCATGGCATAGTTAAAGAGAATAAGAAATTAGCGGATGAAAATAATGTGCTGAAGGAAAACAATATAGAATTGCAAAAAAATATTGGCAAGCTACAAGATAAATTTAACGTAATTGAAAAGCAACTTCACGATGTGAATTCCCAATCTCAATGGGTTGATGTGCCACTTGATGATACGAAGCCTTTTGATGAAGATTGTGATTATAGGGCTAAAATAGCGCCTCATAAAGGTGGAATGGGTTGGGTTAGATCGACAATGAGTGGAGAGGGGTCGTATCATGCGTCTGTTGTTACTAGAGATACATTGTTTTTTATTGTACCTATTGAACTTTCTTCAGACGGAGGAGGACCTTATACGCATTATGCAAATATCCATTATGACAATAAAAATAATATCCCGAGATTTCACAATGCGCCGGTTTATAAAATCGAAAAACGTTGTGCCGCTAAGTAAACTATGAATAAGTTTTGCATGGTGCTTTTAAGGGTTAAATATGCTCTAGATTTACAGTTGTTTTATACAATTACAAAAATTTATCCAGAAAAATGGGGGATATGGTTATGAAGAAGGTGATAACTTTGGTGTTGGTTTTGGTGCTAGGGATGAGCTGTAGTAGTGGATTCGGAGGGGTAGAGAGCTGTAAAACTATCCCTGATTGTTTGCATGGC
>CAZTPH010000009.1:0-17919 GCA_964614705.1 uncultured Coxiellaceae bacterium | reverse complement strand
TTTTCTAATGATTTGGGTCGATTTAATAACTTTTCTCTGCGTGCTGCAGGTATCTTTTTGGATTATTCGAAAAATAGAGTAAAAGCCAAGACTATGTCGTTACTAGGTCTACTAGCCAAGCAAGCTGGGGTCTTGGAGCGTCGTACCCAGATGGTTAATGGAGATAAGATAAATGTCACTCAGCAGCGAGCAGTCCTGCATACTTTACTTAGAAATACCGATAATCAATCGCTAAGAGAAGCGAAAGTTGTTAAAGAGGTGTTAAGCCGTATGGAAGGCTTTGTTAATAGTGTGCGAAGTGGTGCTTGGCTAGGATATAGCGGTAAACATATTACCGATATAGTAAATATTGGCATTGGTGGATCAGACTTAGGTCCGGCGATGATAGTGCGAGCCTTACATCCCTATTGTTCTAAAGTTAAGCTCCATTTTGTCTCTAATTTAGATCCTACCCATATAGCTGAAACATTAAAATTATTAAATCATGAGACAACTCTTTTTATTGTAGCATCCAAGTCTTTTACTACCCAAGAGACGTTGATTAATGCCTTAACTGCTAGAGAATGGCTGTTGAATAATTCAAGCCAAAAAGATCAAGATGTGGTAAGTCGTCATTTTATTACGGTTACTTCAAGACCAGAAAAAGCAGTAGATTTTGGTATTTTGCCAGCCAATATTTTACCATTTTGGGATTGGGTGGGGGGCAGGTTTTCTCTTTGGTCGGCTATAGGAGTTTCCATTGCGCTTGCTATTGGTATGGATAAATTTTACGAACTGCTATCTGGCGCAAGAGAGATGGATGACCACTTTTTGAATGCTGATATTGAAAGCAATATGCCGATTATTTTAGCTTTAATTGGTATCTGGAATATCAATTTTTTAGGAGCTCATGCCCAAGCAGTTATCCCCTATGACCAATCTTTGAGTTTATTTCCTACTTATTTACAACAGTTGGAGATGGAGAGTAATGGTAAGCGGGTTAATATTGAAGGCAAGCCATTGCAACATAAAACTGCCCCAGTAATTTTTGGTGGAATTGGTACTAATAGCCAGCATTCATTTCATCAATTATTAATGCAAGGAACAGAGATGGTTCCGGTGGATTTTGTTATTTCTTTATCTAGTCATAACCAAATCGGCAATCATCATCTGCTACTTTATGCTAACTGTCTTGCTCAAAGTCAGGCATTGATGCTTGGTCATAATGAAGATGAAGTTGCAAGCGCTAACGTCAAAGAGGGTAGTGAGGAAATAGATCTAACATCGCATAAGATGATTTTAGGCAATATTCCTAGTAATACGATAGTGCTTGATAAATTAACGCCTAAAAGCTTAGGCGCGTTGATAGCTCTTTATGAGCATAAGGTGTTTGTACAAGGAATAATTTGGCAAATTAACTCTTTTGATCAATGGGGAGTAGAGTTAGGCAAGAAGTTAGCTAAGGATCTAGTGCCTATTTTGCAAGGAGAAAAAAATGTTGATGGTTTAGATGGATCTACTGTTGGATTGGTTGATTTGTATCATAATTCTAGGTGATTTAGGAGTCGATAAATGGCGCAAAAAAGTTTGTTACATAGTTTTTATATTCCTGTTATGGGAATTGGTTTTACCATTGATACTCCATTGTTAGTAGCAAAATATGGTATATCTTCTGTGATCTCTCTTGTTGATGATATTTTGGTAGAGCAGATGAGAAAGTATTGGAGTGAACAATATCATGAGTCATATACCCCAATTACTGCTGATGACGAAGACCCACGTTCAAGGAGGATAACTAGCTATTTAAATCTTTTGCATAAATTAATTGATCGGCAGATTAGCGAACTTAAAAATTTACCTTTTGTTCCTAATAATGAGCTGGCTAAATATTTTGAGTTGTTACCTGAGCACCACCATTTAAGTCAGGCATATCGTGAAATGTTGGTGATGGAAGATTCTGTCCAGAAAGAGGAGCGACAAAAATATCTTAGGCAAGCCATTGTTCCAGGTAGTATCGATGTTAATATCATGACCAAATTAGATTGTGAAAATTATCGTTATGGAAGTTTATTGCCTCAAAAATTTTTCGATGCGGCTGCTGCTTTAAGAGGATATGCAAAGAGCGATTTAAGTTCTACCATAGTTTTATCGGCCGGTTTTAACCCAAGATTATATGGATATTTACCTGAGTTTGATGATTTTTTTCCAGATGAAAATCAGAATATTAAAAAGAAAATTTGTTTGAAAGTTAGTGACTATCGTTCGGCTTTAATTCAGGGGAAATATTTGGCTAAGCGGGGCATTTGGGTATCTGAGTATCGTATTGAGTCAGCACTTAATTGTGGTGGGCACGCTTTTATTAATGATGGTCAGTTACTTGGTCCAATTTTGGAAGAATTTAAAAGTAAGCGTAACCAATTAATTGATGAGTTACATGCGATATATCAGCGATCTCTAGTAGAGATCAAAGGTCAGGTTCTTACTGACCCCATCCCTGTAAAAATTACTGCTCAAGGTGGGGTGGGAACAAATAGTGAGCATGAATTTTTAATTAAGCGCTATGAACTAGATGGTGTAGGCTGGGGCAGCCCATTTTTATTAGTGCCAGATGTTACTAATGTTGATGAAGTGACCTTACAGAAGCTTATTAATGCTAAGGAAGATGATGTTTATTTAAGTCATAGCTCTCCGGTCGGTATTCCATTTTGGAATTTAAAACATTCTTTGAGTGAAGACGCAAGAGCTGAGAGAATTAAGCAAGGGACACCAGGTAGTGCATGTATTAAAGGATTTATCCAGCTGAGTCGAGAGTTTACTGATCGTGCTATTTGTACAGCTTCTCGTCAATATCAAAAACTGAAATTAGCTCAATTAGAAGCGAGTCAACTGCCAGCTGAGAAGCTTGCTCTTTTGAAAGAAGAAGTATTGGCTAAATCGTGTATTTGTCATGATTTGGGTGGAGGAGTGTTGTTAAAAAGAGAGATAGAACAAAATGTTGCTCCGGCAATTTGTCCTGGTCCCAATATCATCAACTTCAAAAAGATTGCTTCTTTAAAAGAGATGGTTGGCCATATCTATGGGCGTTGTTCTTTATTGGTTGGTAAAGATCGGCCACATGTTTTTATCAAAGAAATTCAGTTACATCTTGCTAACTTATTAAATGAAATTAAAGATGCATCACTAGGCATGCCGGCTAGATCCGAGCAGAAATTGCAAGAGGTCAAAAAGAATTTACTGGCTGGAATAGAGTATTATCAAAGCTTTGCTAAAGAGGTTATCAATGATCATTTGGACTCTTTTCTTAAAGCGTTGCACGAGTTGAGCTTGGAGATAGAAAGGATATCGTTAGAAATTGCAGTTTCCTAGTGCTGAGTGCGTATGAGGGTGTTACTAAATACAGGATAAAATGTATGATCATTGAAATCAAATCAAACACCATACAGTATCTATGCTCTGGTCAACGAAGAAATTTGGTTTGCCAATGTATGTATCCGAACAATAAGGTTGAAACTTATGAAACTATCAATCTCGATCGAATATGGTCCATTTGGAATGATGATGATCTGCCAGGCGTGATAGAATCATGTCGTCGTCATTGTTGTACAGAGTATCCAACGTCCACAACATTCTCTTGGTATTTATGTAACCCCCTCACGAAACTAAATTGGGAAAATTGTTTATGATTTATGGTGAAAAAGCTGGACCTTGTCAGCTATGCCTAATCTATACCTAATTTTTGGCGTATATTAAAATTCATGATATTATTTTACTGTGGAACAGCTAGTGACAGTAATACTCAAATTGCAGAATAACGCGATTCTAGTTGGTAATTAATATTAAGGTAATAATGACAATTAAAAAAAATAGCTATAAGGGAAGGTTTTTATATTTTAAAACCAGGCTTGCTGCTAACTTACAGGATTTTATTTTGAAATATACTAAAGGAGCAGCCCCTATTTTGACACGAATGATTGGTGAATATCCTTATGTGATTAAATTAGATGTGGTTGAGGCATGTAATCTAGCTTGTAAAATGTGTTATGCTAAAAAAGATCGTACAGTTCCTCTAGAAAAGCTTTTCTCAATTTTAAATCAATTTAAGAGTGCACCTGTTCGTCTTGATTTGCTAGGTGGAGAGCCTTTGGTGCGGCCAGATCTCAGTGAGTTAGTAAAGTATGCTAAAAAACATACTGGCATTAAAGAGGTTACTTTGTATACTAATGGTACTTTAGCTACTAAGGAGGTGGCTGAGGATCTCTTTGCTGCTGGACTTGATCGTGCTATTGTCTCTTTGATTTCACATGACCCTGAAATACACAACAATTTTACTGGTGCTCATGACGCTTGGCAAAGGACGTTATCAGGTATCAATAATTTAGTTAATGCTGGCATCAAAACATATACTTTTTCAGCATTGCATAGTGACAATATTGATGCTATTGAACCGCTATATCACTTTGTTAGTAATCAACTGGGAGTGGACCCGCTTTTTTATCAATACATACCACAAAAAATTGATGATCCTTTATTACCTTCACCAGAACAATGGCATCAGTGTAAACATAAGGTGCTATATCAATATTCTACAAAGCATGCTGAGTATTTTAAAAGAGTTATTAGTTGTTGCCAAACAGTATGTTTGGGAGGGAAATATGCGTTATCGATTAAACTAGATGGCACTGTCACTCCTTGTCCCTTTATTCATGATCTTGTACTTGGAAATGTCTACCAACAAAATATTTGGGATATTTTTGCCAATCGGCATAGTGTAAATTTATTTCGAGATTTTATAAAACTTCCTGAAGGGTGTACTGCTTGCACTTACCGATATCTGTGTGGTGGTGGTTGCAGAGCTGGTAACCAAATGTTATTTGGTAGTTATCTAACTAAAGATTGTAGGTGTTTAGGTCCTTATTACGATCGAGTAGCAGACGATAGGGTTGCTGATCGTATGCCAACATTCTTTTAAACCACATCAAGAGCAAAAAATATGAAAACCACTGTAATTACTGACGAAGAGATTTTTAAAACAAACTTAATTAGAAAGCCATATTATGCAATTCAAGAATTGACGTTAATAGATAATGAATTAAGGGCAGTAATTCCCGTCGAACAACCTTTAGGGAGCGAAGCAGGGCCTATTACCTTCGCAGAATCGGCGCGACATCTAGCTATATTAGGTTCATGTGTAATCAATATGGCTAAAAGTGATGGTGATGTTAGTTATCTCTATGCTGCCTTAGAAGGTCATCAAAAACGTTGTTCAAGAACAGTATTAGCTTTGGGTGATCATAATAAATTATATGGTTTTGCTAGTGGTGAAATGATTGATAAGCGTAGAGCTAGAGCTAAGACCAGGTTAATTATTGCTGATAGCGGTGAGTTATTATATGAGGCTGAAGTTATATTTTATCTAATTCCAGAAAAAATCTTTACAAAAAAATATGTCAAGTTAAAACAGAATACTGAGATTAACCTTGATTTTAATCCATATCAGCAGATTTTTCCTTTAGAAGATTTGGTAATTGGTAAGCAAGAGTTAAGTTTTTCGTTAGGAAAAATTAAACCAGAATATTGTGCTGGCCATTTTCCGAATTATCCTATACTACCTGTAGCTATATTGGGTTACTATCAAAGCAAAGCGATGTCTCTTCTGTTAGATCAAATTATGGGTGTAAGTGATAGTAAGTATCTAATTAGTCATGCTGTTCTTTTGGCGCATGATTTTGCTTTTGCTGGAACTAAATTAATTTTCTCGGCTAAACTTATTAGTCATGTTGATGGTGAGTATTCTTTTGAATCTAAAGTTATTGATGATTCGGAAAAAAACGTTGCTACAGCTACAGCAACTTTGCTGTCTCTTTGAAAAATTTAGGAACTTCTTTGGTAGAGGCGCAAATTTTTTGGCATATTGTTATTGACTCATCAGGTGATGGTGATTGTAATTCTTGAGTAAGATAGGGGGCAACTTGTGCTGACATACAACTCATTTTTCTTGTACCCATCGCCTCTTTCATGGTTTTGTAGAGCTTATCAATTTTATGGTCAAGAACATTACCGAAGGTGAGTGGAACGAAATCGCACGGTGTTAATTCTCCTTCGTCAGTGATGTAGGAATGGAAGATTCCAGCATTACAACCAAAGCGCTCTGGTCCTTCGGTATAGGGAAAAGAGCTTACTTTTGGCATGCCAAATAATTTACGGTTAGCTTTAAACTGTAGTGAGTATAGCTTTTTACAATCATCTTGGTCAAAAGCCAGTTGGTTTCTAGCGGCAGCGCTTAAGAATTTTCCAGACAATGCTGGTTTATGAATCCTCACCTCATGAGCACCATGTTTTTTGGCTAATCTCAATAGTTGATCAAGGTTATGCCATGTTAGATCTGATTTAAACAATACTGGTTGTACGATAGTATATAAACCTACCTTTTTGGCATTAGTTATTGCCTGCAGAGCGGATTTAAAAGCAAGTGGATTGCCACGAGTTTGATTATGTTTTTGTTCGTCTGCAGAGTCTAGACTAATCGAAATAGCAAATAGTCCAGCTTCTTTTAAAGAGCGAGCTTTTTCATAAGTTAAGTGAATGCCGTTAGTGAATAAAACACTCACTGAACGGTGGTCAATAGTAGATACTAATTCTTCGATATCAGGATGTAATAAAGGTTCTCCACCAGTGAACCCTAAGTATGATACCCCTAAATCTTGCAGTTCTCCTATTACCCTTTTCCAATCGTTAAGTGATAGCTTCCGTTGGGTGGTTTTTGTTGAGGAGTTGTGACAATTGGCGCTACAATATAGGCAGCTGCAATCACATTGGTTGGTAATTTTTAAATAAGTAGAGATTGGAGCAGTAGGGTCTCCTTGGTTAAAGGCAGTAAGAAAATCCTTATTTGCATTTAGCGAGTTAAACCAGGTGAAGCATGCTTCAGAAAATAGAGGTGGAACAAATGAATTTATTATATATTGTTGATTACAATATATAATTTTATCTCCTTGGCAAAATTTAGCTAGATATTTAAAGTAGGTAAATAAGCCACGTGGTTTCTTTTCTATTTTAGATAATCTAAGAATAAAACGGTAAAGCTGGTAGTCAAATAACATGCGTAAGATAACTAATAAATTATTTATTATCATAAATTATTTGTCCGTTATTTTTTATAGCCGATAAATCCAATAAATTTGAAGGTCACTTCCATCCCTTGCTGATTATTGATCTCTTCAGCAATTTTTTCAAAGATGTAATCCTCATATTTCTTTTTTAAGAAATAGTTAAATCCAGCACATGGCCCGCCAGTTTTTATCCATTCTACTAGTTGTTCTCCAGTTTGAAAGTTGTGTACAGTAGAGTGCTCAGAGATATCAATAGCTTGTAAACCAGCTTTTCGGACCATGTGATTAAAATTATTTAGGTTTTTTGGTACCCATACGGGAGGAATTGTTCTTAAAGCAAATATATTTTTGATAAACACTTTGGTGATAATTTTTTGAAGTTCTGGTAGCGATTCCTGAGTATTGATTAACATAGCTACTTGACCTTTAGGAGCCAGAGTACGTTTGATTTCTTTTAGAGTTCTGATAATGTCGCTGTTATATTCCATTGCCCAAAAAGAGCATATTAAATCTATTGAGTTATCTAGTTGATCTAGTAAGGCAGTTAACATATCTTTTTTGATAAATTCAGTGACCATAAGATCGTGGTTTTTTGCTTTAGCAATATCTAGCATTGCCTGAGAAATATCGTAAGCAAATACTGTGCCATTAGGGGCTACTTTATTATCTAATAATTTAGTAGCGTGGCCGGTGCCACAACCTAGGTCTAGACAACGTAGCCCTGGTTTTAGTGTTAATTTATCGATTATTTGACTAGTTTCTTTGGCCAAAGTTTGGCGAGTTGCGCATTGATCGTAATGTAATGCGATATTTTCATAAGCGTTTTTATACAGTTCAACTGTTTTATTTTTGTGCAACAACTTTCCGATTATAGCTAAGATATTACGAATCATCCGCTCCTCATTATGGCCATAAATTTGCTATGCTGCAGAACCGCGTTATTTTCCAAATAACCCTAAATGATGTATTTAAAACCGAAGAAATTCTAACATTTGTGTAGATGTTGTCAATTTTTTGTGGAGTGTTAACTTAATTATACAGGTCAAAGAAAAAATGTTTGCCAATGGCAGTTAATTTACCCAAACATTTGGAGTACATTAATCAAATGGCTACGAATTATCTCAAGATTTCTTCCAAAGTGGTTACAGCTGAAGTTTTGGCATCGCGATATTTGATAATTACTGGACAGTAGAGTTGAATTTGATGTTCTTTACCTGGGCCCTGGGAAATTGGCCTAGTGCCTGGTACTACAACAGCCCCTTTAGGTACTACTAAAGTTTTCCCCGATTCTTTCTTGATAAATCTATTATTAATATTGTCGAATAGTTGTAGTGAGTTATTTAATATTACTCCACTTGCAATAACCGCATGCTCTTCTACTATTACTCCTTCATAAATCCCACAATTGCCACCAATAAAGACATTATCTTCGATGATTACTGGATTGGCACCAATTGGTTCTAATACTCCGCCAATCTGAGTTGCAGCGGATAGGTGAACATTCTTACCGATTTGTGCGCACGACCCAACTAGTGCATGCGAATCAATCATAACTCCACTATCAACATAAGCGCCAATATTAATATAAGCTGGCGGCATTATAATAGTACCAGGTGCTATGTATGATCCAGATCTAACCGCCGAGCCGCCAGGAACCATTCTGATTTTGTCAGCCAAAGAAAATTTCCTTGGTAACATTGTATCTTTATCATAATAGGTTTGCTGAATATTGATCAGCTCCCCATGTTTAAAACCAAGTAAAATTACCTCTTTGATCCAACCATTAGTTACCCAAGTATTGTCGATCTTTTCAGCAACACGAATGGTGCCATCTTCAAGATTTTTTATAACTTTTTGATAAAGCTCAAGAGCCGGTTGTTTGGCGATAAAGCCACTTTTTAGTAGTTCAAGTGCTTCGTTTTCAAGCAACTTTTTATTCATGCAGCCCCAGCTGTTTGATAGTGTTGCTGATGGTGCTAATAGTTTCCGCTGTCGCTGGATATAACGGCGAACGTAAAACATTTTGAATTAATTTCATTTTATGCATAGCCGCTTTTACTGGAATTGGGTTGGTCTCAATAAAGCAGTGTTCAAATAGATCACTTAATTTATGATGTATTTTACAGGCATTTTTGTAGTCGTTTTTAAGGCATGCTTTAGTTAAAGCAACTATCTCTTTGGGAGCTATATTAGATGCTACACTGATTACTCCTGACGCTCCTGTTACCATGAGCGGCAGGGTTTCATTGTCGTTGCCAGATAGCACCGTAAAGTTTTTAGGTGCATTTTTTATTATTTGACTAATTTGAGCATAATTACTCGAAGCTTCTTTGACTGCGACAATATTAGATATCTCTGCTAATTTTAAGGTGGTACTAGCGCTCAAATTTACCGCAGTGCGTCCAGGGACATTGTATATGATAATTGGTTTATCGGTAGCTTCAGCAATAGCTTTAAAATGGTGGTATAACCCATTTTGGGTTGGTTTGTTGTAATATGGAGTAACCACCAAAAAACCATCTAGAGGGATATTCTTAAATAATTTTATATTATCCATTACAGATTTTGTGCTATTAGACCCGATACCAGCAACTATTGGAATTTTACCTTGAGTTTCTTCAAAACATAGCTCTAGAAGTAATATTTTTTCTTGGTCGCTTAAACAGGCAGCTTCACCGGTGGTGCCTAGGGGAACTAAAAAATTTATTTGACTGTTGATTTGTCTAGTGATTAATTTTCTGAAGGCTTTATGGTCAATTGCTCCATTTTTATCAAACGGAGTTACCAGTGCAGTGCCACAACCAATGAATTTTCTCATGTTTATCTCCCAATTATTGAGTGAGACTTACCATTAATGCTACACTAATAGTAATAGTCTTGGCAAAAAATGTTTTAATTTAAACCTAAAAAGAGTAGTTGCAATCGTCGTGAGAGTGTTTAAGATGTTGAAGGTAGAAGTTTTTTGGGTAACTTTATGCTAAATAGTAGCTACCCCTACATTGAACATAAAATTATCCAAAAAACTTCTAGATACAGCGTGTTAAGCGCTCGTAGTAGATTGTAACTACTCTTTTTAGGTTGCATATAATTACAATAGTTAGAGCAATTATAGGGTGTGATATGTCTCATAAAATAATCTATCCAGGCACTTTTGATCCCATCACCAATGGGCATATTGATTTAATCGAGCGTGCCAGTTGTCTGTTTGATTATGTCGTAGTAGCTGTAGCTAAAACTTCGGGAAAAAATACGCTTTTCTCTTTGGAGGAACGAGAGCAAATTGTTACAGAATCACTACAACAATATAAAAATGTAACGGTATGTACTTTTTCCGGATTATTGATTGAGTTGAGTAAAAAGATGAATATTAAGATGGTTCTGCGTGGTCTTAGAGCTATATCAGATTTTGAATATGAGCTGCAATTGGCAAATATTAATCGCAAGATGGATCATCAGATCGAGACGGTATTTTTAACTCCGTCGGAAAAATATGCTTACATATCTTCCTCTTTGGTGCGTGAGATTGCTCTGCTTGGAGGGGATGTTTCACCTTTTGTGCCAGAGCGTGTTGCTCGTGCTTTAAGTGGTAAGTTAATTAGTGGCTAGAGCCATTTGGCTGACATCTTGGACAATAAAAAGTACTTCTTTGCGAAATTTTGGTTGTAATCAGTTCAGTGTTACATCTAAAACAGAGTTGTTTTTTTCTGCCATAAACTTGTAGTTTATTTTGAAATTTACCTGCTTCACCATAACTATCAGTATGATCTTTAATAGTAGTGCCCCCTAACTTTATTGCCAGTAGCAAAATTCTTTTTATAGCACTAACTAGGATTTTGTATGATTTAAGCGGTATTTGGTTAGCAGGTTGCAAAGGATTAATTTTCGCTGCAAATAATACTTCGCTTGCGTAGATATTGCCAATACCAGTTACAACTTTGTTATCCATAATTAATTGTTTAATCACTGTTTTTTTGTTTTGGACAATTTTGTATAAGTAATTAGCAGTAAATTTTTTATCCAATGGTTCTATCCCCAGTGATTTAATCGCTTGGTATTTATTAGGATCTTGATCCGTCCAATCGATTAGTCCAAATCGCCTCGGATCTTTATAACGCAGTGACCACTGATTGGTAAACTCTATAATTAGGTGCTCGTGTTTGGTTTTTGGGTGCTGTTTAGGTTTGATCCAAATATTTCCTGACATGCCAAGGTGGATAATTAGGGTGCCTACCCGCAGTTTTAGCAGCAGATATTTTCCGCGCCTTTCAATTCGTTGAATTGATTGCTTTAATAATTTTTTGGCAAGATCTTTAGGAATCGGCAAGCGCAGTGAAACTTTATTTACTAAAACATTGGCTATGGTTTTTTTTAATACCACAGCCTCAAGTCCGCGGCGGATGGTTTCTACTTCTGGTAATTCTGGCATAAGTTTTGCTAAAATTTCATTCCCATGTTTTCAGCGGCATCTTTTCTGAATTCATCTATAATCATAGCCTCTAGATCAATTATTCGATCTGCGATGTTTACGGTTTCTTTACGATGTGCAACTATAACGCGAGTAATGCCAATATTTTTGACATGGTGGTTGATGATGCTTTCATTATTGGTGTCAAGATGACTCGTGGCTTCATCTAAAAAGAGAATTTTGGGCTTGGCATAAAGTGCTCGAGCCAGCAGAACCCGCTGTTTTTGCCCCCCAGATAGTGTCGTGCCCATGTCTCCTACCAAAGATTGATAGGCCATTGGCATCCTCATGATGTCATCGTGAATGGCGGCAATCATAGCGCAAGCGTGAATTCTTTCGATATCTGGACTAGGTTCAAAGAAAGCGATATTTTCTGCGATCGAACCACTCATTAATGTATCGTCTTGCATAACCGCAGCAATTTGTGAACGGTAGTTGCTAACACTCATTTTGTTGATATCTACGCCGTCAATAAATATATCGCCAGATGTTGGCTTGAGTAGGCGCAGTAAAATTTTTAGAAGAGTAGTTTTGCCACAACCAGATTGCCCAATGAGCGCAACTGATTCTCCTGCTTTAATTTCAAGGCTAATATTTTTAAAGACATGCGGGTCTTGTTCTGAATATCTGAATGCTAAGTTTTGAATTTTAATGCCACCTGATATAACCATTGGTAATAATGATTCTCCTCTTTCGTCTACCTCAGGTGGGGTTAAGGCAATATCAGCAACCCGTTCGAGATGGATGCTAATCATTCGGTATTCAATAATCTTGTCTACCATGCCTTGTGCTTTGCCGACGAATTGTCCGCGATAGGATATATAGGCAAGCAACATACCAATTGAAAAGTTATCGCCATCCATAACCATTTTGGCGCCTAAGACAGTAATAATGATGTTTTCAGCTCCAAAGATCACATGGTTGATAATTCGATAAATAAGCCCAAGTTTAGCCACGGTAATGCCCAGATTTAATTTGTCGGCGTAACAGTTTTGCCAAACATTTTCCCGCTGAGATTCTTTACCAAATATTTTAAGAGGTAAGACTGCTCTGACGCTTTCCATAAAGATCGAGTTTTCCTTGGCGCTAAGAACAATAGACTCTTGATTTTTTAATTTAAAAGTTGGATAAAAAAGCACCCGGATGACGATATATAAAAATAGGGCAGCAAAAACGATTAAGCTTAATTTCCAGCTATAGATCAACATTACGACGAGAGTAATGATTACCATAAATCCATCGATAATACCTTCAATAAAGTCAGTGCTGATTTTGCTTTGGATGGCAGAGATAGATCCAAAGCGCGAGACGACATCTCCCATGTGGCGCTTTTCAAAAAAATCTATCGGCAGTTTAAATAGATGGTGAAAAAGATTAGCGGTTAATTGAATATTGAGAGTGTTGCCCATAAACAAAATTATCCACGCCCTAATATATTCAGTGATAAACTGAATAACCATTAACATGCCGAAGCCAATGGATAGAGTATATAAAAGCGGTGTGTCATGAGTAACTAAAACATGATCGGTAATCCACTGCATAAATTGAGGGCTAATGATCGCAAATACTTCCATTGCTAAGGACAATAATAGGATCTGAGTTAAAGATATCTTAATTCCCTTAACTGCATTCCATAAATCCATCAGGCGTAATTTAGTCTTGTCTTTCTTTTTGCTAAAATCGGTAGCAGGAGTTAGCTCCATCGCTACTCCGGTGAAATGTTTTGACACTTCACTCATCTTATATTTGACTATGCCGATAGCAGGATCATGGATAGTCACCGTGTTACCGCGCACCTTTTTAAGTACAACAAAATGATCCATATCCCAGTGGAGGATGCAAGGGGTTTTTAGATATTTCAGGTCATGAAGCTCTAGTTTTACAGCTCTACTCAGTAATTTGATTTTTTTACAAATCTCAATTAAATCAATTAGGCGGCTGCCTTTGAGCGAGATGGAGAATTGTCTACGTAGAGTTAACAAGTCGGTGTCATAGCCGTGATAACTAGCGATCATGGCAATGCAGGCCAGACCACATTCTGCTACCTCGGTTTGCAGAATCATCGGCAACTTTTTGCCGAAGGAAAAATGGAGGCGTTTTACTATTTCATTCATTGTGATATCAGGCTCCCTCTTAGTGTATAGATTGGATCTAGGATCCATTGCCAAATAGTGCGTTTGTCACCGATAATTTCTCCTTTAATCGTCATCCCTGCAGTTAAAGGTTGAGCTTTGCCATAGACCATTACATTTTGATCTTTAAGATCTACAGTAACGCGGTAGAATGTTTGATTGTTATAATATGGATTGGCATTCTCTTGGGGAGGAACGGGCATATCAAGATCTTTTTGAGATAAAACACTTTCATCAATGCTTACTACAGTAGATTCATATAATCCAAAATTTTGATATGGATAAGCATCATATTTTAATAGCACTTTTTGTCCTAATTTTATAAAGCCAATATCGTGAGGTCTAACAAACAATATTCCTTGTAGCTTAGCTCCTTCAGGAATAATTGATGCTAATGGCTTTTCTGCAACGACTCGATCTCCGATCATTGCTACTAGAGTAGAAATAGTGCCACTGGCTGGGGAAAGAACCGCATGATTAATCTTGTTTCTTGTGTCGATCAATTGTTGTTCTATCTGGCGTAAATTGATTTCCGCTTCAAGATAGAGGTTATAGTGGTTTTGATATTCTTGTTCCGAGACAAAGTGTTCATCTAGTAATTTTTTATATTTTTCAGTTGTTTTCTCAAGCGAGGATAATTTATTTTTTTGTAGGATTACCTGTTTTTCTAAAGATTCTACCAGTTGAGCAGTTACCCCCTGGGATTCAGGGTTATGCATCTCAGTTGATATTAGATATATGGGCTGGTCTTTTATTGCCGTATCTCCTTGTTTAGCAAGTTTCTCAACCACAATCCCTGGTGATCTGGCATAAACGTTAATCAACCCCTTGTTAGGTACCAAAACACCAACTGCTTGTCTATGTTTAGAAAACTTACCAAAAGTGATAAATAGAATGATGATAATGGCAATCACGAAGATTGAGCTTGCCCAGATGGTAAAAGATATGGGAGAAGCTATGGTGACTTTTCCCAGGAAACTACCTTTTTTGTGCTCTAGGGCTTCTTTTCTGAACAGAGGAATATCTTTTTTTGGCTCTTGGTCTTGCTCTTCTTGTTCACTCTTATTTTGATCTTCATTTTCCATAAAAAATTTCAACAAAAATTAATAAGTCGCAATTGTAACATAAATTAGTTTAATTTAGTAATCAGATTTTATGTTTCAAAGCATTTTCTTTTATCGTTCTTGATTATGCTTATGATTTTGTTTTAGAATCATCCCGATATGAAATCACAAACACATTGGCATGCAGAAGATATAACTAAAGTGCTCTCGGTACTAGCGAGCACTACTAATGGCTTATCGCAAGAAGAGGCAGAGTTTCGGTTGAAATTAGACGGTCCGAACGAACTTGAGCTTGTAAAACGTACCACTCCAATTATGCGCTTCCTGCGCCAATTTCATAATATTTTGATCTACGTGCTGTTAATTTCGGCGGTTGTTACCATTTTTCTTGAATATTGGGTTGATAGCGCAGTGATTTTAGGGGTAGTAGTGTTAAATGCTATTTTTGGCTTTATTCAAGAAGGTAAAGCTGAAGATGCTATTGATGCGATCAGAGAAATGCTTGCTCCTACGGCTAATGTGATTCGAGATGGTATGCATCTTGCTATTCCTGCTAAAGATTTAGTTAATGGCGATATCATATTAATTAAAAGTGGTGATAAAGTTCCTGCCGACCTAAGGTTAATCGAAGCTAAAAATTTGCAGATTCAAGAGTCAATTTTAACTGGAGAATCAAATGCGGTTGAAAAGGATCCTAAACCAGTGTCGCAGGAAGCGTCCATTGGTGATCGTCTATCTATGGCATATAGCGGTACTTCGGTTATTTACGGTCGCGGCATGGGTGTGGTAGTAGCCATAGCTCGTGATAGTGAGTTAGGTAAAATTAGTTCAATGTTAAAAGCCATTGAGCCTCTTGCTACGCCATTAATTCGCCAAATGGATATTTTTGGACGCTGGCTTACCTTGGTGATTACTCTTCTTGCAGTTATCACATTTTTAATTGGCGTGTTCGTTTGGCACAATTCTCCAACCCAAATGTTTATGGCAGGAGTTGGTTTAGCCGTTGCTGCAATTCCCGAAGGGTTGCCGCCCATTTTAACTATTATTTTGGCAATTGGCGTAACCAGAATGGCTAAACGTAAGGCAATTATCCGTCGTTTGCCTGCGGTCGAAACCATGGGTTCTGTCACGACCATTTGTACAGATAAAACTGGTACACTTACTCGTAATGAACAAACAGTAAGGAACATTATTACGGCAACTCAACAATACGGTGTTGACGAAAATGGTGGTGTGGCTTTTAGTTTGGATAAAAGTGTAGTATCTGTATCGGATCATAAAGATCTGATGCTTGCGCTTGAGGCAGTTATTTTATGTAATGATGGGTCATTTTTCTTCAATGATCAGGACAAGCGATGGCATATTCAAGGGAATCCAGTTGATAAAGCATTACTTGAACTTGGTGCTAAGGCTAAATTTGAGTTGAAATTAATTCAGCAAGATCATCATCGTCTTGATCTAATTCCGTACGAGTCTGAACATAAATTTATGGCTACTTTGCATCGTCGTCATAGCGATGATGGTTTTATCTATATTAAAGGTGCCCCAGAGCAGCTTTTATTAAGATGTGCCACAGCAAGGGTGGATGGAGCCAATGTGGCTATTGATCGCCAATATTGGCAAGAGCAGATAGAGATTCTTGCTCATCAAGGGTATCGAGTAATTGCGGTTGCTTGTAAACAAGTTGATACTGATAAATTAACTTTGTTCTTTGATGATGTTGCCTCAGAATTAACTTTAATTGCTCTTTTTGGTTTGATTGATGCTCCCCGTCTTGAGGCTGCACAAGCGGTAGAAGAGTGTGGGCATGCCAGGATTAAAGTTAAGATGATTACGGGAGATCATGCTGTTACTGCAGCAACTATCGCTATGCAAGTAGGCATTGATAGTAAAGGGGGTGTTTTAACTGGTAGTGATTTAGATAAGATGAGTGATGAAGAGTTGTCACAAGTGGTTTGCAACGTTAACGTTTATGCGAGAACTTCACCACAGCACAAATTGCGTTTAGTAGAAGCTTTGCAAGCAAATGGTGAGATAGTGGCGATGACTGGTGATGGAGTCAATGATGCGCCTGCTTTACGTAAAGCTAATATTGGTGTGGCGATGGGGCAAAAGGGCGCAGAGCTTGCTAAAGATTCAGCAGATATGGTGCTTGGGGATGATAATTTTGCAACTATTGTTCATGCTATTGAAGAGGGTAGAGTAGTTTACGACAATTTACGCAAAGTAATTTTACATATTTTGCCGACTAATGCCGCAGAAGGTTTTGTGTTAATTATTGCGATTGTTTTGGGAATTGCTTTGCCAATAACCGCAGTACAGATCTTGTGGGTTAATATGATTACCGCAGTTACACTTGCCACCGCATTAGGTTTTGAGCCGAAAGAAGAGCTGGTGATGCAGCGTCCGCCTAGCAACGCTCATAGTTCAATAATATCTAAGTTGCTTGTTTGGAGAATTGTGATAGTAACTTGCTTTCTGGTGATTGGTGTTTTTATTATTTTCAATTTAGAGCTTAATTATGGGGTCGGTTTGGATGCGGCAAGGACTGGCGCGGTTAATATGCTGGTATTTGGCGAAGCAATCTATCTGCTTAATTGTCGTAAGCTCCATAGTTCCATCTTTAATTACCATAATTTTATTGATAACCCCAAGGTTTTTATTGCAATAGTTACAACTATAGGTTTACAAATGCTCTTTACCTATTTGCCAGTTATGCAGAAATTTTTTGGTACTGCGGCTATTGGTTGGATGCAGTGGATGTGGATAATAGCTATTTCATTGCTGGTATTTGCTTTGGTGGAAGTGGAAAAGTTTGTAGTAAAAAAATCAGCTATTTTAACTTTAACTTAGAATTTAGTAGTTAACGTTTTTTGTGGAAAGTAATTCTAATAATAGTTAGGGGGTTTTTAGAATTTTTCCCATTTGTTTATGTGGATCCCGCGATCAAGTCGCTCAGACGACGCCCGATTTCGCGGTCGCTGAGAAACGCGGCGCTCAGACGACGCCTATTTTTTTCGTCTTCCCGCGGCTTCGACCATATCTTTATACATAACTTTAGGATTACCGCGTATTATGCCGCCTGGAAGGCTAGGTTACTTGTATATGCAAATAATTATAACCCTTTACCAGCTTGTTTTCCGCGATAGCCACATATTTGTGTATAAAGA
>CAZTPH010000008.1:0-18456 GCA_964614705.1 uncultured Coxiellaceae bacterium | reverse complement strand
CGCTTATCCAACACACGAGCAACCACCACAGAAAAGAAACAATAGCGTAATAAAAAAACAAGAACCGTGTCGAGTAAGATGTTGCATATTTAGTCCAGCACGGAAATTTGCATTTCCTGATGCATATAGCACCGATGGTGGTATTACCAAGATATCCTGTAATGATGAAAATACCCTTGCTATTGTTATGAAAAACATGAAAATAGCCTCTTCTAACTAGAAAGAAATTCAAAAAGCCGAGCTAGAAAGTCTGTTTAATACAATTCTAGCTCGGTTTTCCCAATCACAGTAACAGACAGTCTGTAATAGTATCAAAACCGGCATTATAGAGGATAAGTCAAAGCAACTTAATTGGTGATGCTATTTCTACCAAAGAATGTTCCGATATGTGCAAAGATAGCCATAAGGTTATTTCTGAATGTAAATAATTAAGCTTTGGGTTTTGATAATTATAGATTAGAGGTATAAAATCTCTGGTTGTTAGATGTTACCATCAACTCAAAGGAGGAAAGCTTATGTCTTTACCACTTTCACAGCCAGTTCAAGGCTATAAAACCGTTATCTATTTTATCTGTTTTGTTGCAGCACTTGGAGGCTTATTATTTGGTTTGGATCAGGGGTTTATTGCTAACTCACTTGATACCATTAAATCTGTTTATAACCTCGATCTTGCAGGAGGAGAGCGTTATTCTGCTATCCTTGCTTCAGGTGGGGTAATTGGAGCGCTACTTTCTGGCGCCTTTGCCCGAGTCTTAGGGCGTAAAAAAAGTTTGGTACTAGCGGGATTTATTTTTAGTGGTGCCTCACTTTTTTCGGCGCTATTGCCTTCTATGGCTATTTTAAGCATTTGTCGATTTATGCTCGGTTTCGGTGTCGGTGTTTCCTCCTTTGTCGTGCCTCTTTATTTGTCTGAGACTGCACCAGCCAAAATTCGTGGTTCAATGGGTACATTGTTTCAAATGATGATTACGATTGGTATTTTCTTAATTTCAATCACCAACGTATTTATTGCAAAAGCATTTGTTAATTCTACTGCAGCTTTGCCATTGATGTTTTTGGTTATAGCGCTATTTGCATTTTTGATGTTTATCGGGAGCTTAATTTTGCCGGAAAGTCCCAGATGGCTAATGTTGAAAGGTAAAAAAGAGCAGGCAATTAATACCCTTACTCGGGTGTTAAATACTCAAGATGAAGTGGCATTTGAAATTAAAGAAATTGAGGCAACCTTGGCAGAATCTAGGGCCGCACCCATTAAAGAGGTTTTTACTAGCAGCTTTATTAAGGTGTTACTGATCGGCATATTTTTGCAGATTTTTCAGCAGCTAGTTGGGATCAACGTTATGATCTATTATGCACCAACTATTTTTGGTTATGCTAATATGCATGGCTTAGTAGCTTTGCTTGCTGTTCCAACGGTCAATATGCTTTTTACTTTTCCTGCGATCTATTTGGTAGACAGATGGGGAAGAAAAAATCTGCTTTATCTTGGTGCGGTGTTTATGTTAATTACGATGATAGTTGCTGGGCTAGCTTTTCAATCGATCGGCAGCGCTATAGATCCTGCCATGATTACTGAAGGTTCAAAAACAGCACTTTTGGTGGCAATCATTGCTTATATCTTTGGATTTGCCGTATCTTGGGGGCCGGTAGTATGGTTGGTGTGCTCTGAGATTTTCCCGCTCCGCGCGCGTGAGGTGGGGATGACTATAACCACAATGATCAACTGGACTTTTGCCGGGTTTGTCATGCGCTACTCATTATCGTTTATGGATCTATTTGGTAAACCATCATTATTTTATCTTTTTGCATCATTTTGTGCGCTCGCAATTATCTTTGTTGCCTTTTTCGTCCCAGAAACCAAGGGGGTTACCCTTGAAGAGCTGGAATTTAAATTGAAAGGTAAGCGTGCAAGTTAACCGGCAAAAATCACGGGGCTAGTGGGCCCCGTGATTTTGATGGTCGAGAGCGTTATAATATTCCAATCTTTTTTCTAAGTTGCCGCTATGTAATTCAAACAGATGGTTATCATAATCATAAAAGTAGATTGAATCTCCCTCCTCTTTGGTGCGAGATCTTCCCGGTAAAATTTCTAGTCCCAGGGCTACAATTTTTTCGCGCAAAATGTGCAAGGAATTGTGGTCTATTTGGAATGCGATATGGTTATAGCTTTTATCGATCTTTTCTCCTTGCATGATTACAATCCAAATATCGCCTACCTTAAAAAAGCGCTCTTTGGCAACAGAGTAGATTTTTTTATCCGTGGCATAATGTTGCTTGGCGCCTAAAATTTCTTGTAAGAATCTTGTGCTTTTCTCTAAGTCTTTGCAGATTAAAGTGATGTGGCTTAGTTCTTGAATCATAGTTAGTTCTCAGTTTAGCATACACTGTAACAAGGTAGTATACCAAATTTCAGGAAGTATAACTCCCTGAAATTGCCATATTTTCGGGTATGACAATCCCGGAAATTGTTTTTGTTTTATTGTCGGCTGTTATAGCTGAGATCAAAACTACCCAATCTTACCATGACAATGTTTAAATTTTTTGCCCGAGCCGCAATGGCATAGGTCATTGCGCCCTACTTTAGGAAGCTCTCTAACATAAGGGGTTTTTAGATCTGTTTCGTTTGAGCCCTCAGCTTCATTCGCGGCAACTGCTGCTGTTTGTGCATGGATAAAATTCATCCGCTTTTGCTCTTCTTCTAGTGATCTTCTTCTTGCTTCTTCAACCTCCTGTAAATCATCTTGGCCTTTAATTTGAATAGCATAGAGAGTTTTTGTAACGTCGTATTTTACTCGGTCTAACATGCTTGCGAACATATGAAATGATTCTTGTTTATATTCCTGTTTGGGGTTTTTTTGAGCATATCCTCTAAGATGGATACCGTCGCGCAATTGGTCCATAGCGGCCAAATGGTCTTTCCAGTTAGTATCTAAAATTTGCAACATTATGGAGCGTTCAACATCTCTCATTACTTTTGGGTCAACTTGAGCTTCTTTATGGTGATAGACCTCAGTTAGTTCCTCAATAATTTTGGCGCGTAGATTTTCTTCATGCAGAGCTTCGTCTTTGCTTAACCAAATTTTAATTGGCAAATTTACCCCAAAGTCTTGCTGTAATTGCCGCTCTAATCCCGCAATATCCCACTGCTCTTCTAAACTATGTGGTGGGATAAAAAGATTGATCGCGGAATTAATAGCCTCTATGCGGATAAAGTTAACCTCTTCTGATACATTGGGAGCAAGCATTAGTTCATCGCGTTGTTTATAGATCACCTTGCGCTGTTCGTTGGCGACATTATCAAACTCTAAGAGATGTTTGCGAATGTCAAAGTTGTGTCCTTCAACTTTACGCTGGGCATTTTCGATCGCGCGGTTAACTAATGAATGCTCAATTACCTCATTTTCCTTCATGCCGAGTTTTTTCATCAATAGAGCGATACGATCTGAAGCGAAAATTCTCAAAAGATTATCGTCTAAAGATAGATAAAATCTTGATGAGCCAGGATCGCCTTGGCGACCAGATCTGCCGCGCAACTGGTTATCGATGCGGCGTGATTCATGGCGCTCTGATCCAATTACGTGTAATCCACCCGCTTTTACTACTTGCTGATGTCTGATTTGCCAGTCAGATTTAACTTTGTCGACCTCTGCGACAGTTGGGTCAGCCATCTCTTTAAGCTCGGTATCTAGGCTTCCACCTAATACAATATCGGTTCCACGGCCGGCCATATTGGTAGCAATAGTTACTGCGCCAGGTCTACCAGCTTGAGCGATAATATTTGCTTCGCGCTCGTGTTGCTTGGCGTTTAAAACCTGATGCTTAATGCCAGCATTAGTTAGTATTTTGGAGAGTTTCTCTGATGTTTCGATAGAAGCTGTTCCAACCAAAATCGGTTGGCCATTGTTGCTGCGCTCTTTAATATCTATCAATACCGCATTAAATTTTTCTTTGGTGGTCATGTAGATCTGGTCGGGTAGATCTTTTCTAACCATTGGCATATGAGTAGGAATTACTACTACTTCCAGGCCGTAAATTTGTTGAAACTCATAAGCTTCGGTGTCGGCAGTACCAGTCATGCCTGAAATCTTGTCATATAACCGAAAATAATTTTGAAAGGTTATAGAGGCTAGAGTTTGGTTTTCATTGCGAATTTTTACCCCCTCTTTTGCTTCCATCGCTTGGTGCAGTCCATCGGACCAGCGGCGCCCCTCCATCGTGCGCCCAGTATGTTCATCAACGATAATTGCTTCACCATTTCTAACTATATAATCAATATCACGATGAAATAATGTATGAGCTCGTAAGGCGGCATTGAGATGATGCATCAGTTTGATATTTTTGGCGTCGTACAGATTTTCTCCGGGCTTTACTAAACCAGCTTTAAGCGCCAATTGTTCCACGTGTTGATGGCCGCTTTCAGTAAGGTATGCCTGACGAATCTTTTCATCTAAAGTATAGTCACCGATCTCTTCTGGCTTTAACGGTTCTTCCGGTTTTTCAACTTTATCCTGCTTTTTAAGCTCGGGGATTAGTTTGTTAACCTTTTCGTAAAGGTCAGAGCTGTCATCAGAAGAACCAGAAATAATTAGTGGGGTTCTGGCTTCATCGATTAAAATCGAATCTACTTCGTCAATTACAGCAAAGTATAAACCGCGCTGGACTTTATCGGCGAAACTAAAAGCCATGTTATCGCGCAGATAATCAAATCCAAATTCATTATTGGTACCATAAACAATATCTTTAACATAAGCTTCTTTTTTCTCAAGATTATTTTGACCAGCAACGATTACTCCTACGCTTAAGCCAAGAAAATTGTAGATTGGTCCCATCCAGGCAGCATCACGTTTAGCTAGATAATCATTGACAGTAACAATGTGTACTGCTTTGCCAGTTAGTGCGTTGAGATAAGCGGCAAGTGTGGCTACTAGGGTTTTGCCTTCACCAGTGCGCATTTCAGCAATTTTGCCTCCATGTAAAACCATACCCCCAATGAGCTGAACATCAAAGTGTCGCAGCCCCAGGGTGCGTACGCTTGCTTCTCTAACTGCGGCAAAAGCCTCGGGAAGAATCATATCAAGAGTTTCGCCGGTATTTAGGCGTTGCTTAAGCTCTACAGTTTTAAACTTAAGATCTTCATCAGTCAGGCCTTGCATAACTGATTCAAGCTCATTGATTATTGCGACATTTTTAGCCAGTCTTTTCAAAACTCGTTCATTGCGAGTACCAAATACTCTACGTACAATCTTCATTACCATAATCTAACCTCATTACTCCGATAACCCATAGCAATTGCGTGCATTATGCCGTAAAATATCTCAAATGAAAACAATTGGTGAGATTTTACAGAATCAAAAATCAACTCTTGGCAATCTGATTAAAAAAAGCAAAACCACCAAAGATATAGCCAGGATATTTAGCGTTGCCATTGACTCCTCTATTAGTAAATATTGTCAATTTGCCAATTATCAAGGGGGCGAGCTAACTGTAATAGCAGCGAATCCCTCTTGGGCAACTAAAATACGCTATTTAATCCCTGATCTTATCAAACAATTAAAAATTCATCCCGAGTTTAGAGAGATCAAAAAAATTCGCTATACCGTAGCTAGTATTAATCTATCGACATCAAAAAAAAATCCCTCAAAAAAAACTGTTTTACCCAAAATATCTAAACAAAATGAGCTGCTGTGGAAAAAAACCCTGCAAAACTTGAAAGATAGCAATAAAAAAACTCAAAAAAGCTTATTTGATCATAGACGCGGCAAGAGCAGAAGAAAATAGCCTGATTGGCGCATCCTCTTCATCTTCGAATGTCACAATTTCCCACGCATCTTTTGTGGCAAGCAAGGTTCTAGTCAGAAGATTATTGAGCGCGTGCCCTGATTTATATCCGGTAAATGAACCGAGTAAGCTATGTCCGAGTAAATACAAATCGCCAATTGCGTCTAACATTTTATGTTTAACAAATTCATCACTGCTTCTTAAACCATCCTCGTTAATCACCCTATATTCGTCAACTACGATAGCGTTGTCTAGGCTACTGCCCAGGGCTAGGTTATTAGCGCGAAGTAGTTCATAGTCCGATAGCATACCGAATGTTCTGGCGCGACTGATCTCTTTAGTAAAAGAGGATTTGGTAAAATCTACTACGGCATTTTGGGGTAAATTACGAAACACAGGATGATTAAAATCGATGGTAAAAGACAATTTAAAACCATGATATGGCTCGATGGTTGCCCACTTATCTCCGTCACTTACTTTTATTTCGCGCTTAATTTTTAAAAATTTTTTCGGGGCCTCTTGCTCTTCAATGCCAGCTGATTTGATCAAAAAAACGAATGGCCCAGCACTGCCGTCCATAATAGGCACTTCGGGAGCGCTAATATCAACATAAACATTATCAACACCAAGACCGGCAAAAGCAGCCATTAAATGTTCAACTGTAGAAACGCGTACGTTGTCTTTGACTAGGCAGGAAGATAATCGGGTATCACCGACATTATTTGCTAATGCTTGAATATCTACAGGTGGATTAAGATCGGTTCTACGAAAAATTATTCCTGAGTCAATTGGCGCTGGTCTTAGGGTTAGGTAAACTTTTTTACCAGTATGCACACCAATGCCCGTTGCCTTGATTAAATTTTTTAATGTAAGCTGTTTAACCATCTAACTAATTATCTTAAATGTTTTTAACAAATCTGGGCGATTATAGCAGATGGTTTTGAAATTACGACAAAAATTTACTTAATATCTCCGCCGCTAATATTCATGAATATTGGCATCATAGTTGTTAATGTTCAAGAAAAGTTATGTATCAAACATAAAGGAAACCGCTATAAGCTGAGCATCTTTTCCAAATAGTGAATATTTACCCCGCCATTTAAAAACTGCTTATCTTCTAAGATGCGTTGATGTAGGGGAACATTGCTTTTAATACCATCAATCACAATTTCTTTGAGGGCATTTCTCATTTTGGCAATGGCAACTTCGCGCGTTTGGCCGTAACTAATAATTTTACCAATCAAAGAGTCATAGTTGGGTGGAACGGTGTAACTTTGGTAGATATGTGAATCTACTCTGATTCCTGGCCCTCCAGGGGCATGGAAGATATTAATCTTGCCGGGAGATGGCATAAAAGTGTTAGGATCTTCGGCGTTAATGCGGCATTCAATCGCATGACCAGTAATGGTTATGTCGGAATTTTTTAGCCTAAGTTTTTCGCCACAGGCAATTAGAATTTGCCACTTGGCAATATCTATTCCTGTTATCATCTCGGTGATGGGGTGTTCTACCTGAATTCTGGTGTTCATCTCGATAAAATAAAATTCGCCATCTTCATATAAAAACTCAAAAGTGCCGGCACCACGATATTTTAATTTTTTGCACGCATCAGCACAGCGCTCTCCAATGGTTTTACGCTGTTTGGGGGTAATTCCAGGGGCCGGGGCCTCTTCCAGGACCTTTTGGTGTCGCCTCTGTAGAGAACAATCCCTTTCTCCTAGGTAGATCGCATGTCCCTTGCCATCTCCAAGTATCTGAATCTCGATATGGCGCGGATTTTGCAAAAATTTTTCCAAATAAACTGTTGGGTCGCCAAAAGCAGCTTTGGCTTCAGCGCGTGTAGTATTGATTGCCTCGAGCAATTTTGCTTCTTCATGTACAACCCTCATTCCTCGGCCACCACCACCAGCAGCAGCTTTAATGATCACCGGATAGCCAACTTTTTTAGCTAGCTTAGTGTTGTCACTTTCATCATTGCTAAGTGGACCATTAGAACCAGGAATGCATGGAATCCCAGCCTTTTTCATGGTGCTAATTGCAGAGATTTTATCGCCCATGGTACGAATTGTTTCGTGGTTAGGACCGATAAAGGTAAAACCACTTTTCTCTACTTGTTCGACGAAATTAGCGTTTTCTGCTAAAAAACCATATCCGGGATGGATGGCGTCTGCTCCGGTAAGTTCTGCTGCGCTGATAACTGCGGGAATATTTAAATAACTCTCTTGAGATTGCGGCGGGCCAATACAAACAGCCTCATCTGCAAGCTGAACATGCATTAACTCGCGATCAGCAGTAGAATAAATCGCGACAGTTTTAATCCCAAGTTCATGACAGGCACGCTGTACCCTTAGTGCGATCTCCCCTCTATTAGCAATTAATACTTTTTTCACTTTGGCTCCAAGTTACTCTATGGTAAATAATGCTTGCCCATATTCAACTGGTTGGCCATTTTCTACTAAAATGGCCATAACTACCCCGGCTCTATCAGCTTCGATTTTGTTAAAGGTTTTCATGGCCTCGATTAAACACAGGGTGTCGCCCACCTTAATTTTTTGGCCCATTTCCACAAAAGATTTGGCTCCTGGCGCCGAAGCTAGATAAACAGTGCCAACCATTGGGGAGTCAACCCTATACTCAACTTTTGGTTTCTCTTGGCCAAGTTCATTGCTTTTGTCGTTTTTTAGTAAATTAGCTCCATTTTGTGGGATATTGACTACATTTTGCGGCACATTTGATCCAACAGTATTGGGCTGCCTGTTCAAAACTATATGCACTGACTCTTTATCTTCAGTTACCTCTATTTCAGCAATATTGTTCTCGCTAACCAAATCAATCAATTTTTTTATTTTTCTTATATCCATAGTTACCTCTATTCAGACATTTACAACAAATATCTCATTATTTCGTCATTTTGTCTACATAATAGCGCTTTTTTACTGGTAAATTACCATTTTTACTAGATTAATCAATATTATCCGTTAATAGTTTGCTGAAACCCGAATCAAATTTTTAGAAAGCGCTTTACCTAGAGTGGTTACGTTTTAATGGCAACAGGCTTCCTGCTCCTTGCTATCTCTGCCCACAGGTGCCTAAAAACGTAACCACTCTAGGTGGTGATGATTATTTTAAGCTTGTTTTTTAGTTTTCAGCAGCCTCTTTAACAGTTTTTCATCTCCACCCTTGAAATGTTGACTATTATCTCCATTTAGTTACCATTAGCACTCTTTTATGTAGAGTGCTAAAGTTCACAAATTAACAAATGGAGGAAAGTAGATGTCAAAAATTAATCCCTTACGAGACCGTGTGGTCATTAAGCGTATTGAAGAAGAGCGTACTTCAGCGGGCGGTATAGTTATCCCAGATTCTGCTAATAACGAGAAACCTACTCGTGGCGAAGTTTGTTTTGTTGGTAAAGGCATGGTGTTAGATGATGGGAAAGTGCGCCCACTAGAGGTAAAGGTCGGTGATAAGGTGTTATTTGGTAAATATACCGGCACAGAAATTAAGATTGATGGCCAAGAGTATGTCATCATGCGTGAAGAAGATATTTTAGCTATTGTTCAATAGAGGAGAAAAATATGTCTGCTAAAGAATTAAAATTTGGTGGTGATGCAAGACACCTAATGTTGCAAGGAGTTAACCTTTTGACTGATGCGGTCGCAGTTACTTTGGGTCCGAAGGGTAGAAATGTAGTGATTGAAAAATCTTTTGGCGCACCAACTATTACCAAAGATGGTGTGTCGGTAGCAAAAGAAATTGAGATTAAAGACAAATTTATGAATATGGGCGCCCAGATGCTAAAAGAAGTAGCTTCTAAAACATCTGATGTTGCCGGAGATGGCACCACTACTGCTACGGTGCTTGCAAGAAGCATGTTGGTAGAAGGGATAAAAGCTGTTGCTGCTGGTATGAACCCGATGGATCTCAAGCGCGGGATGGATATTGCGGTGAGAACCGTAGTTGAGAATCTCGCCAAACTTTCCAAGCCATGTAGTGATGATAAATCAATTGCTCAGGTGGGTACAATCTCTGCTAACTCTGATGACTCAATCGGTAAAATAATTGCTGATGCCATGGGCAAAGTAGGCAAAGAAGGAGTAATTACTGTTGAAGACGGTTCTGGTCTTGATAATGAGTTAGAAATTGTTGAGGGTATGCAGTTTGATCGTGGCTATCTATCACCATATTTCATCAATAATCAACAAAATATGAGCGTTGAGTTACAAGCGCCATATATCTTGATTGTTGACAAAAAGATCTCTAACGTTCGTGAGATGCTGCCTCTCCTTGAGGGGGTGGCTAAGTCCGGCAAACCCTTATTTGTTATTGCAGAAGATGTAGAAGGCGAAGCTTTAGCGACTTTAGTGGTTAATAATATTCGCGGTATTGTCAAAGTTTCTGCAGTAAAAGCTCCGGGATTTGGCGATCGTCGTAAGGCAATTCTCCAAGACATAGCAATTTTAACTGGCGCTAAGGTAATCTCTGAAGAGGTTGGATTAACCCTCGAAGGAGCAACCATTAACGATCTTGGTCATGCCAAGCGTGTGGTGGTAACCAAAGATAATTCTACGATTATCGATGGATCTGGAGCCAAAAAAGATATCGAGGACAGAATTGCTCAAATTCGTCGTGAAATTGATAATACCTCGTCCGATTATGATCGCGAGAAGCTGCAAGAAAGATTAGCTAAGCTTGCAGGCGGAGTGGCGGTAATCAAAGTTGGGGCTGCAACCGAAATTGAGATGAAAGAGAAAAAAGCTCGGGTTGAAGATGCTTTACATGCTACTCGTGCTGCTGTAGCAGAAGGTATTGTTCCTGGCGGTGGTGTAGCATTAATTCGTATGTTGCACAGCGTTAAAAACATCAAAGGAGCAAATCACGATCAAGATGCTGGTATTGCAATTATTCGCCGCGCGCTTGAGATGCCACTGAGACAGATTGTTGACAACAGTGGTGATGAGGCCTCGGTGGTTTTAAATAAAGTTTTAGATGGCGAAGGAAACTTTGGTTATAACGCTGCAACTGGTGAATTTGGTGATATGGTAGAGATGGGTATTTTGGATCCAACCAAAGTAACTAGATCAGCACTACAAAACGCAGCATCTATTGCTGGTTTAATGATTACTACAGAGTGTATGATCGCTGAATTACCAAAGAAAGACGAGCCGGCTGCCGCTGGTATGGGTGGTATGGGCGGCATGGGTGGTATGGGCGGTATGGGAGATATGATGTAATTTATTACATTGAATCTTAGAGTATAAACCAATCCATATTTGCAACCCCAGCGGTACTATAAGTATAGTATCGCTGGGGGCTAGCAAAATATTTCTCGCTTTTCCCCGCAATTTTTGATAGATAATTACCTTTTGGGGTAATTATTTATGAATATCGGTAAACTAATCGGCAGCTCTCTAATGGTGGTCGGTACCATGGTTGGTGCTGGCATGCTCGCATTACCTTTGGTCAGCGCTCATTTTAGTTTATATTTTACCTCGGCTATTTTAATTGCCATGTGGGTCATAATGGTAACTAGTGCGCTATTAATCCTAGAGGTTAACTTAGCCTTCCCAATATACGCCAATAGTTTGGGTACTATGGCCGCAGGTACTTTGGGCAAGATTGGTCAGATAGTTTCGTGGATATGTACTCTATTGTTACTCTATTCCCTAACTGCTGGGTATATATCTGGGAATGCCTCGCTTTTAGCTGGGATGATCAAAACTATTTTTAAAGTCGATATTTCAAACGAAATTAGCGCTATTGTTTTCTTGTTAATAATGGGCGGAATGGTTTTTTGGAGTACCGAAGCTGTAGACCTTTTTAATAGATTTTTTATCGGGCTTAAAGGAATATTTTTGCTGCTTACTGTTTCGTTGTTAATACCACAGATTGACTATGTTAATTTGGCTCGTTCTCACCATGAGGGCAAGTTAATTTTGCAGTTATTGCCTATTTTTATTACCGCACTCGGCTTTCATCCAATTATTCCAAGTTTGGCAAACTACATTGGAGCAAAACCCAAAGAATTAAAAATTGTGATAATTTTTGGTTCTGGTCTTGCGCTTGTGATCTATTTATTGTGGTTACTCTCTACTATTGGAGTAATGTCTTGGGATGGGGCTAATGGTTTTGCTGCCATTCAACAACATGATGGGCAAATTCAAGTAAAAGATTTTGTGGCCAGCATAAGCACGCTACTAAATGACCGATGGTTTACTTTAGGAATAAATGGGTTTTATAGCTTCGCAATGACCACATCATTTTTAGGGGTGTCGTTGAGTTTATTTGACTTTTTGGCCGATGGTTTTAGGCGCAGTAATTCGCATTGGGGTAGGTTTCAAAGTGCCTTGTTGACATTTATTCTGCCCTTAATATTTGCCATGTTTTTTCCCAATGGATTTATTTTGGCGCTGAAATATGCTGCACTTTTTTCTACCATCTTGGCTGTAATTTTGCCAGCGCTGATGGCCTACCGACTGCGTTTGGATCAAAAATTAACATCTCCGTATAGAGTGTTTGGGGGGAGGTTTGTTTTAATGGCAGTTTTGGTCTTTGGAGTTGTTATGATTTTGGTCGAGATAGCCGCGCTTTTGTAATAAAAATATGATCTGGAAAGTTGCATTAGATAATGCTAATGTTTGTCTAGGCTAAAATTCTGTTATCAGGTAAAAGCTGATATTGGGGTATAAGCTTAAATTTAGCAAAAACTTTCCGGAGATTTTATGAAAAAAATTTCTTTTATTTTGGCATTGATTTTGGCGGCAGCTGTAGGTTGGTATTTACAGGGATTTCTTCCGATTAAAATTGGTAAAATAACAATTTCAGGTTATAACCCGTCTCAAAAGCAGACTGAGCAAATTATTCGTAACTACTTATTGAGTCATCCAGAAATTTTGTTTGAGATGGATAAAAAACTTCAGGAAAAAGAGGAACAGGATCAAAAGGGGCAACTAGAAAAAATCAAGGCCAATGTTATCCAAAATAAAGCGCAGATTTTTGACATTAGTCTTGCAGGATGTGCAATTTTGGGTAATCCCAATGGGTCAATTGTTATTGCCGAGTTTACTCAACACCAGTGTCCAGCTTGTAAAAAATCAGCTGAGATCATAGATAAGCTAATTAAAGAAAATAGTGATCTCAAATTAATGATGATCTTCTGGCCCTTTTTTGGTGAAGACGCTATTGGGAGCGCAGGAGCAGTAATAGCAGCTCAGACACAGCAAAAAGCAGATGAGTTAAATAGATTGATTTTTCAACATCCATCTTTAGTAGACAAAGTCGAGCTAGATAAAATTATTAAATCAGTCCCAAATCTTGATACTAGTCTTCTTGCTCAAGAGATGAAAAATGAGCTGATCAATAAAGCGATCGCCGATAATTTTAAGTTAGCTAAAGAGCTGGGAATAAGCGGCACACCATTTTTTGTGATTGCTAATGCAGATCTATCGAAGATTACTATAGTTCCTGGATATACTCAGAATTTTGAAAATGATCTTCGTGCGGCTATTGACGAGGTAAAATAACAAACCAGCTATGTCTAAAGAGGCTTTAACATTTCAGGAGATTGTCTCTAAACTACAGAGCTATTGGTCAAGCTTAGGTTGCGCTATTTTGCAACCACTCGATCTTGAAGTTGGCGCGGGAACTTTTCATCCTGCTACATTTTTACGCGCTCTTGGCCCAGAGCCATGGCGCTCGGCATATGTACAGCCATGCCGACGTCCAACTGATGGTCGTTATGGTGAAAATCCTAATCGAGCTCAACACTATTATCAATTTCAAGTAATGATTAAGCCATCTCCAGATAATATCTTGGAGTTATATTTAGAATCGCTTAAACATCTGGGCATTGATCCTCAAAAAGAAGATTTACGTTTTGTTGAGGACAACTGGGAGTCTCCAACCCTGGGCGCATGGGGAATTGGTTGGGAGGTTTGGTTAAATGGAATGGAGATAACGCAATTTACCTATTTTCAGCAGGCCGGTGGGCTTGAGTGTAATCCAGTTAGTGCTGAGATCACCTACGGCTTAGAACGGGTTGCCTCTCATCTTCAAGGGGTGGATAATATGTATGATCTAGTTTGGTCCGCTAAACCTTTACCAATAACCTATGGCGACCTTTTCCACCAAAATGAGGTAGAGATGTCAAATTATAACTTTAATCTTGCTGATATTAACGATCTTTTTGCTCGGTTTGCTGTTTTAGAAAAAGAGTGTAAAAATTTGACCGAGCTTAACTTTCCTATTCCAGCATATGAGGCGGCACTAAGAGCGTCACATACTTTTAATCTCCTTGATGCAAGGGGTGCTATCTCTGTTTCTGAACGACAAAATTATATTTTCCGGGTAAGAGCTCTAACTAAAATGGTAGCTGAAAATTACTATAATAAAAGAAAGCAACTCGGCTTTCCTCTATTAAAATTGGGTACAGATGACAACTAAAGATTTTTTACTAGAGATTGGTACAGAAGAGCTACCGCCAAAAGAGATTAAAACCATCTCTTTTGCTCTTGCAACCATGATGGAAAAAAAGCTGCAAGATTTTTCTTTGAGCTACAAAGCTAGTAAAATTTTTTCATCGCCACGTAGAGTTGCGATCTTAATTAATGGTTTGGTGGAAAGACAACCCGATCTGCCGCTTTCGGTTAAAGGGCCATCGGTGGGGGTTGCTTTTGATCAAGATGGAAAGCCCACGGTTGCTGCCCAAAAATTTGCTGCGTCAGTTCAAGCAGAAATATCTCAGCTTGAGCGCGTAGAAGAAAAAAAAGGAGAATTTCTTTATTATAAAACCATCAAAGTTGGTCAAAATACGCCCTCTTTGCTTGCTGATATTGTTGCTGACATCATTCCTAAGTTGCCAGCCAAAAGGGCGATGTTTTGGGGCGCGCATAATGGTCCATGGGTTAGACCACTTAGGTGGTTGTTAGCTATTTTTGGTGATCAAATAGTTAAGCTCGAGGTTTTTGGCATAAAATCTTCCAACCAAAGTTTTGGGCACCGTTTTTTTCATCCTGAAGCAATTACCATCAATCAGCCATCTTTATATGAAGAGCTGCTTGCCACCAAAGCTCGGGTAATGGTTGATCAAGAAAAGCGCAGCCAAGTTATTTTAGAGCAGATTAGCTCAATCTCAGGATATAAACCCATTATGCAAGATGATCTATTGAATGAGATCACTAATTTGGTAGAGTGGCCGGGGATATTTGTCGGCGCATTTGATCAACGTTTTTTAAAAATCCCACCAGAGATGCTAACTACTACTCTAAAAAATCACCAAAAGTGTTTTTCACTCGTAGACCAAGATAATAATCTTGCTACTAAATTTGTAATTGTAACTAATGCCATTAGCAAAGAGCCGCAAAACATCATCAAAGGTTTTGAGAGGGTGATTAATGCTAGATTGCTCGATGCGGAATATTTTTATCTTCAAGATCTAAAAGAGCCGCTAATTAATAATTTAGCAAAATTAAAAAAAGTCTCTTTTCAGGAAGGGTTAGGATCGTTGTATGATAAAACTTTACGAATGGTTGAATTGGCAAAATTTATTGCAAGCAATGTTGATGGTGATCAATATATAGTGGAGCAGGCATCAAAACTTGCTAAATGCGATCTTGTTACTCAAGCGGTTGGAGAATTTCCAGAGTTGCAAGGAGTCATGGGGTATTATTATTCCTTAAAAGACAACTCCCAAGAGGTAGCAAATGCGATTAAAGAGCAATATCTGCCTCGGTTTGCCAAAGACGATCTTCCCACTTCCAGTGCAGGAATTATTCTTGCTATTGCTGATCGAGTAGATACTTTGGTGGGCTCCTTTATTTTAGGAAAAGCCCCTACTGGAGATAAAGATCCTCTGGGTTTGCGTCGGGCAGCTTTGGGAATCATTAGAATAATTCAAGAAAAAGGGCTCTCTTTAGATTTACCCTTTCTACTAGAAAAATCATCTGCTCTTTATCAGCACCAGCATAAAAATGGCAGCAAAGCTCAAGCCGAAATTTTAACTTTTATCTACGATCGTTTACAAAATATCTATCTAGAAGAGGGAAAAAATATCTCTATCTTTAAGGCTGTATTAGCTAAATCCCCAGCTGACTTAATCGACTTTAAGCGGCGTTTTGTCGCATTAGATGAGTTTATTGCTTTGCCAGAAGCAGGCAATTTAATCGAAACCTATAAGCGAATAAAAAATATCCTAGAAAAAGGTGATAACATTCCATCTCCAGAGATTAATCTTTCTTTGCTGCTTGAAGAAGAGAAGATGCTGGTAGATATCGCCAACAGCTACCAAGATGAAATTTTAGTCCTCTATCACAAAAAGGAATATTGCAAACTACTTAATAAACTTTTGTTGTTTAAGTTACCTTTAGAGAATTTTTTCTCCCAGGTTATGGTAATGGACGAAAATCAAAATTTGCGCCATAACCGATTGAATATCCTAAAGATGATCTTCCAGTTATTTGGCTTAATTGCAGATCTATCATTTTTAATTTCTGGTTCTGGTGCTAAATAAAAGTTTGGCTGTATTTTTGATGCTCTTTTGAAAAAATTGCCAAAAAACAGCAAAAGATAGTACAATTAATAAAACACTCAAAAAATGGAAACTTTATGTTAGGAAACCAAACCAATATGCTTTTAGATGAGGTTAGGGAGTATTGTCAGCAAAATAATATTTTAAATAGAACCCTTGGGGTTAAAACCAACAACCAAAAACTATTGGATAATGGTTTTGGCAATACTAAAGAATATACCGTTGCTTCTTTGTGGAATAAAGATCAGCTTAGTCAATTACTTGCGAAAGATTATCTCTTTTTTAATGATCGTCTAGTGGTTGTATCCTCTGATAAGATTACTACTTCCATAATCAAACAAAATGGCAAGTACTACCACTTTGATCCCAATAGAAAGCCGGCGGAAAAATCCAACCTTTCAAACGAGGAATTAGCAACGCTGATATTTTCTTCTCATCATTTTGATCAAAATTTGCCCTCACCTATTGGGCTACAATTTTTTTCAGCTGATGAAATCAAGAGGCAATATCCCAAACCAGAGGAGATATTAAGAACTACTAATCCATCTCCGCTTAAGGTAGGGTATTCTGAATTAGCAATCGCGGCTAAAGTTGGTGCTATAGAGTCGGTTGGGTATTTTGTTGGAATCGGAGTTAAAATTAACGCTTTAGTTGAACAGAATCAAACCGCATTGATAATTGCTACGAAATACCATCATCAGGAAATAGTAAAATACTTATTGGAAAAAGGCGCAGATCCAAACCTTGCTACCTCTGATGGCTGGACTGCTTTAATGCAAGCGGCTCGTTATAATGATTCAGAAACCCTAGATCAATTAATTACAGACCAGAGAACTGATGTTAATTTAAAAACCGAATATGGTCGTACCGCTTTAATGATCGCTGCACAATTTGGCAATCTAGAGGCTGTTAGCAGGTTATTAGCAAAATCTGATCCAAATTTGCAAGATGTCGACGGATTCACAGCTTTGATGGTCGCAATTATATCTGGCAAGGTCGATGTGGCTAAAGAGATCTTAACCAACAAAAGTATCGAGATAAATGCAGCAAATAACTATGGAAGAAGTGCGCTTTTTTTAGCGGTTATCGGCGGTCATAGCGATCTAGTAGATGATTTATTGATCCATGGAGTAAAGATCGACCAACAAGATAAAGAGGGCTACGATGCGCTGATGTTGGCGGCCAAATATGGTCATGATGAGATAGCTAAAAAATTACTTAAACAAGGAGCAGATCCATCCCGGCAGAATCAAAATGGTGATAATGCTTTAATTTTAGCTGCCCAAGGGGGGTATTTAGATTTAGTTAAACTGCTATTATCAGAAAAAACAGTGGATCTTAATCACCAAAATAAGTTTGGTTGGACCGCTTTAATTTCCGCCACCGGTGCCGGACAAATTAAGGTAATTGAAGAGCTGTTAAAAAATAAATCTCTTAATTTTGATCTTACTAATAACGACAATCGTAGTGCTCTAGATTTGGCGCTTGAATTAAATAGCTTTGAGACAGCAGAGCTAATGTTGAAAAAAACAAAAGATAGCTCAATTAAGTTGATGGCAAATTGGTTGGCAACAGCAGTGGTTATTATGGTTGCTGCATCAGCAACACTTTTATTTCCACCCCTTGGAATAACTATGTCGCTGGCGTTAACAATATCTCTTGCTATTGGCGCCATTGTTGCACTTAAAAAATCTTGGGACAAATTTAATATAGTTGCCAGGATTAATAAAATCGAGACAGAGGTAGATGGTAGATCGAAAGAAGCTTTTTCTGTACCAGAATCTACTTTGCTAGAACTGCAATCAAGGGTAGCTAATACGCAGAATTTGGGTAAAGAGGCCTCTTGGGAAAAAAAGCAAGAGATTATGCCGCGAGGAGTCAAAGTTGAAGACGGGCCCCCAGAGAATCCTCAGCTTAGAGTATGATCCTAAAAATCTCTATTTTAGATTGGCGTAAATTTTAAGCCGACGTTCAATATCTTTTTCGGCCTCTGCAATTAATTTCTTGGCTGCCTCTGGATTGGTGCGCATCAAAATTTGATAGCGATTTTCGTGTTTAATATACTCAGCAAATGGTATTGACGGTTTTGCAGAATCTAGTTGCAGCGGGTTTAAACCATCTTTAACTCGATCTGGATTATAGCGATAAAGTGG
>CAZTPH010000007.1:0-19691 GCA_964614705.1 uncultured Coxiellaceae bacterium | reverse complement strand
TACGCTTGCTAGCTTACAGATCAACAATAAATCTTCTTTAGTAATATAGACAGATTTATACAGCTCTTCAGGGATATTTTCTTCCGAATCTTCTGAAAAAATCTTGCTATTTTTGTCATCCTCTGGATTTCTGTTGCCATCATCGCCACTATTGCCCATATCATTGGGGACTGGTTGAGATTCTTGTTCTTGTTTGCTTCTATTGTCTTCACCTCTATTTTGATTACTGGTATATTGACGACTGCTACCACTTTGATTTGGTCTATCATCACTGCCTTCTTTACCACCACTCAGTTGGGTATTTAAAGACTTTTGCGAATTTGATCTTCCTTCTCCTGGTGGCGGCAAATCAAGCTCTTTTATCAAACTACCAGCACCATAAATTCCGGGTAATATTCCTATTGACCTATCCAAACTAAAACTTGAGGCAAAACATGAAGAAGAAGCTGATACTAAGAAAATCAAGAGAAAAAGGTTGGCTATTTTTTTTATATCTCTCATCTGCTTTTATCCTGTTTTAATCGATTGTTACAATAGGGTTGATGCTATAACCAATTTTGAATCTTGAACCTGAAGCAAAATTATAGACCAGATGATGGTAAATTACCATAGTTGCACCGTGAAGAGCCATACAATCATATTTGTTTTTGTGTGTGGCACGCTAGTGCGTTATTAATGTTCTAAATGTCTTACCATTGCCGTATTTTTGATTTATGCTAAAAATGACCAAAATTATGTGGTATATTAAATAGGTGAATATAGGTAAACAAAAAATTTATTGCTTGATGGGGCCAACTGCTACGGGCAAGAGTGATCTTGCTATTGAATTGGTTAGACGATTTCCCCTGGAGATTATTAGTGTTGATTCAGCTATGATCTATCGTGGTCTAGATATTGGCACGGCTAAACCAAGCGTAAAGTTACGGCAAGAAATTCCTCATCACTTAATCGATATTTGTGATCCCAAAGAGATCTACTCGGTTGGTAGGTTTTATCAAGATGCTCAAATTAAAATCCAACAGATTTTTGCTCGTGGCTTGTCTCCTCTTTTAGTAGGAGGAACGATGATGTATTTTCAGGCTCTGCAACAGGGGATTTCCCAGTTGCCATCTGCCGATGCAGAGGTTCGTGCTCGGCTAAAACAAGATGAAGAAAATTCAAGTTTAGATCAGCTTTATCAGCGCCTTATCCAAGTAGATCCAGCTCTAGCTAGTAAAATAAGTCGATCGGATCGCCAAAGGATCATGAGAGCTTTAGAGGTATATGAAATTACCGGTAAACCACTTAGCGTTTTACAACAAGAAAGTGTCCCTCAGTTACTACCTTACGATGTAATAAATTTAGTGGTGGTGCCATCTGAGGTTGAGTTATTAAGATCACGAATTAAAAAGCGTTTTGAGCAGATGTTAACTGCAGGTTTTGTGGATGAGGTAAAGCTTTTATATGCAAGGGGTGACTTGAATAGTGACCTTCCAGCGCTAAGGTCAGTTGGATATCACGAAGTTTGGCAGTATTTGTCTAATGAGATATCCTATCAAGAGATGGTTGAGCGAGTTTCAATAGCTACTCGACAGCTGGCCAAGAGGCAAATAACCTGGCTTAAGAAGTGGTTGCAAGCCAAACGGTTTGAAGTTGATGCCGAACATGGTAAATTATTGGATCAAATTAGCACTTTTTTGTACGGGTTTTTCTAATAATGATTTGTTAATGTGAAAAAACTCTAATATACTATGATTAGATATATTGACTGTTTAAATGCTTTTTGAGAGCTAGAGATTATGGTGGATAAGAATAAATTTAGAGATGAAGTAGCGGCTGATGCTGCAGATAATAGTCCAAAGGATCAGGCGGAAAATTATCGGGATTTTTTACGATATATGTTGAATGATGATTTTGATTTAAAACTTCAGCATGAAGAGGAAAAACCCGAAGAGGAGTTAGAGGATGACTCCATTAGGCCAGGTATGTAGTAAAGAAGGAGTTATTAATCATGGTTGAAGATAAGATTATTCCAGTTGATGAGCCAAAGAACGATTTTTTGTTTAGTGGCGCCGACTTGGCCTCTAATAATGATCAAGATCGACCTGATCGTGGTAAGGTTGATGCTCTAGGTATTTATTTACGTGAGATTGGTTTTAACCCAATTTTAAGCGCAGAAGAAGAGGTAAAATTAGCTGAAAAATATCAGTCTGGTGATACTAAAGCTCGATGTGAGATGATTGAGCGCAATTTACGCCTAGTGGTTAAAATCGCAAGACGCTACCTAAGGTTTGGGCTGGAGCTAGTTGATTTGATCGAAGAAGGGAATATTGGCTTGATGAGGGCAGTTGAGAAATTTAACCCAAGTTTAGGATTTAGATTTTCTACTTATGCAACTTGGTGGATACGTCAGTCAATTGAAAGGTCGATTATGAATAGCAGTAGATTAGTGCGTATCCCCGTACATGTATCTCAAGCTTTACAGAGGTATCGTAAGAAATTTGCTGAACTTTCGGCTCAGCTAGGTCGTGATCCTGTAGTTCAAGAGGTCGCATCTGCCATGAAAAAACCAGTTTTCGAGATTGAGCAACTGATTAATTTAGATCATGGAACTGTTTCTATCGATGCTACGTTGAATTCAGATGGCACTGGAGATAGTTTTGTAGAGCAATTAGAGGATGAAACTAATATAGATCCGGAGCGTAGAATTCAGCTGGATGCAATGATGCAGATTGTTGATGGTTGGCTGAATAAGCTAGATGAGCAGCAATGCGAAATTATCTCAAGGCGTTTCGGTTTAAAGGGATATGAGAAATCTACTCTTAAGGCGGTTGGTGAAGTGATGAAGATTAATCGTGAAAAGGTGCGGCAGATTCAAAATGCTGGTTTAATAAGACTACGGATTATTATGATGGAGCAAGGATTGATGCGGGATTCGTTATAACAAGATGATGTTTCTAGGTGAATAAAATTTATTGAGAGTTTCTATGGCTAAAAATTTGGTAGTTCTTGGTGCCCAGTGGGGAGATGAAGGTAAGGGAAAAATTGTCGATTTGCTTACCGCGCAGGCCAAAGCTGTGGTTCGTTTTCAGGGAGGTCATAATGCTGGTCACACTGTTGTTGTTGGCGGCCAAAAAACCATTTTACATCTTTTGCCATCGGGAATTTTGCATAAAAACATTGCTAACTATATCGGGAATGGAGTTGTTTTATCGCCCAAAGCTTTGGCGGACGAAGTTAATGGCTTAAAAGATCGTGGAATTGATGATTTAAATGGACGATTATACATTAGTAGCTCTTGTAACTTATTAATGCCTTACCATGTGGTTTTAGATTGTGCTAAGGAGCAGAATTTGGGGGATAGTTTTATTGGTACCACTAGACGCGGAATAGGTCCTGCGTATGTAGATAAAATTGCTCGTATTGGCTTGCATGCTAGTGACATTCTTGATTTAGAAGGGCTAATCGACAAATTTACTCAAGTTTTTGAATACCATAATTTTATGTTACAAAATTATTATGGCAGTGAAGCGATGGATTTCAAAAAAATGCTAGATGAGGTTTTGGAGTTTGCGGAATTAATTAAGCCTTTGATTACAGATGTTCCTTTGAAGCTGGCCGACCATCGTAAGCGAGGTGATAATATCTTGTTTGAAGGTGCTCAGGGGACTTTCTTGGATGTTGATCATGGTAGCTATCCGTTTGTTACCTCTTCTAATACTGTAGCAGGTGCAGCTTCTATTGGATCTGGTTTCGGGCCTCTATATTTAGATTATGTTTTGGGTGTTACTAAAGCATATACCACTAGAGTCGGATCAGGTCCTTTTCCTACCGAATTAAAAGATGACATCGGAGCGCGACTCTCCGAGCGCGGGGATGAATTTGGAGCAACTACTCGTAGGGCTAGGCGTTGTGGTTGGCTGGATATAGCATTATTACGCAAGTCGATTTTAATCAATAGCATTACCGCGCTTGCCATAACTAAGCTAGATGTTTTAGATGGTATGGAGAAGATAAAAATATGTGTTGGTTATAAATTGCATGGGAAAGAAATAGAAGTTTCTCCAACCTCTTTAGATGATTTTAAAGCATGTGAGCCAATTTATGAAGAATTGCCAGGATGGTCTGAGTCTACTTTTGAGAGCAAATCTTTTGATGATCTGCCTCGGGAGGCTAAAAAATATCTTAGCAGGATAGAGGAATTAGCTGGAATTAAGATCGCGTTAGTTACCACCGGCCAAGATCGAGATGATGTGATAATTATAGATAATCCTTTTGGTGGTTAACTAAATGCCGAGGAGAGGACTCGAACCTCCACAAGGTTACCCTCACAAACACCTGAAGCTTGCGTGTCTACCAGTTTCACCACCTCGGCTTAACCTATTTTACTAATTCGATTGCTTCTCAAGTCTACCACAGCCATTTTTATCGTAAAGACGTAGCATCTCGGCTTGTTGGGTGGCAGAAGCTGCGCCCAAATGTGGTGTCGAAGTTGAGTTAAAGATTATGTTACGCTTTAGTTCTCTGCAGAACTTTTTTCTTGGAGTAAGATTTTTTGCATTTTCATCAATAAGATGAGAACAAGCTGATAACATCATAGCGACTGCCAGCAGAAGAGGTAATTTTTTCATACTCTAACTCATTTTAAGGGATAGCCTGGTCATTATAATCAAAAAAGATGGTTTGGCTATTTTTTTTGAACTTATCATCATAAAAAGTGTCTTAAGTACCTAAAAGAACAAAAAATTGCTTTATTTTAGTCAGGAGTATATTATGTGGGTATATACTCATATGATTTAAGTCAGGTTCGTTACTATGGCGCCATTTGTAAGAAGAACTAGATTTTGCCGTCGCTTTGCAGGCTTGGATTATTTCAAACCGCAAGGAGTCCCTTTGGATAGGTTAAAATCTAATAATTTAGAGCTTGATGAACTTGAGGCCATGCGTTGGTGTGACTTTGAAGGGTTAGAGCAGAAGATAGCTGCAGAGAAAATGAAGATTTCTACCAGTACGTTACAGCGATTACTTTATTCCGGAAGAAAAAAGATTATTGATGCTATTTATAATTCAAAGGCGTTAAAGATTTTAAAGCATGGTGATATTAAAGAATACGTTTTGCCAAGCAGCAGTAATTGTTGTGCTGGACGAAAGCGCAGAGGAGGATGTTGTGAGGATAACTAAACTATTTAAAATAAGAGGTATTTTATGAAAATATGTATAACCGCTATGGGTGAAGGACTTGATGCTCAATTTGAACCAAGATTCGGTAGATGTCATTATTTTATTATTTGGGACAATGAAAATAATAGTTTTGAAGCTATCGCCAATCCTAATATAGATGCTGATTCAGGTGCTGGCATTCAGTCGGCTCAATTAGTTGTAAATAAAAATGTATCTATGGTTATTAGTGGCGAGGTTGGTCCTAAGGCAGAGCAAGTTTTAAAAACGGCTACGATTAAAATTGTTAATGAGACAAATGGAGTTATCAAGGATATTATCGAAAAGTATGCTAAAAATACTTCAGGATATGATGCTGATAAAAAAAATGTAGAACATGCTGTTTATGCGGTTGGTGGGTGCAATAGGGGAGGTGGTGGCAGCAGAAACAGAGGAAAAATGGGGGGTAGGGGTGGTTGTGGCGGTGGCGGCATGAGGAAAGGTTTTGGTAATCAAGTATGATTGTAGTTATTGCAAGTGGTAAAGGTGGTACTGGTAAAACTACGGTAGCAGTGAGCTTAGCTATGTCGATTGAAAAAGACATTTGGTTTTTGGATAGTGATGTGGAGGAACCCAATGCTCATATTTTTCTTAAGCCCAATGTAGAAAAAACGGAGAATGTTTTAGTTAAGGTGCCTCAGGTTGATTTAAAAAAATGTAATTTTTGCGGTAGGTGTTCCGATGTTTGTGCTTTTAATGCGATAGCTGTTCTTCCTAATTCAGTAAGTATTTTTTCAGAACTTTGTCATAGCTGCGGTGCATGTAGATATCTGTGTCCTACTGGAGCGATTGTAGAGAATGATAAATCTATCGGTTCGATTAAAATTGGCAAAAAAGGTGAGATATTTTTTGTGCAAGGTATGTTAAATATTGGCCAAGCGATGGCAACATCAATTATCAAGGCAGTTAAAAAATATGTTGATCGTAAGAGTAATGTAATTATTGATGCTCCACCAGGAGCCAGCTGCTCGATGGTACATTCCGTGATGGGTTCAGACTATTGTATTTTAGTTACCGAGCCTACTCCTTTTGGTTTGAATGATCTAAAAATAGCAATAGATGTTTTAAGAAAATTTAACCTGCCATTTGGGGTAATCATTAATCGTTGTGATATAGGTAATTCTGAGGTTGAAAGATATTGTATAGATCAAAAAATAGATGTTTTAATGAAAATTCCTTTTAGTCGTGAAATTGCCGCAGGTTATGCTTTAGGTAAGTCTTTGATTGAGATATTTCCTAAATATAAGTCGGAATTTCAAAATTTGTTTATAATGCTAGAGGGTACTTATGGCTAAACAGGTGGTGGTGGTTAGTGGTAAGGGTGGAACTGGAAAAACCGTTATCAGTGCAGCTTTTTGTGCTATTGCCAAAAATAAGGTTATGGTTGATGCTGATGTTGATGCGGCTGATTTATTTTTATTATTGCATCCTATCAATAAAGAAACTTATAAATTTAGTGGTGGTTATAAAGCAGTTATCGATCAAAATTTATGTATAAGATGTGGGGAGTGCATTAAAAATTGTCGTTTCGATGCTATTAATAATAATCTAATGGTTGATGAGGTCTTGTGTGAAGGTTGTGGTTTGTGTGCTAATATTTGTCCTGCTCATGCTATAAATATGCAGCCTGCAGATTCTGGGGAGTGGTATATATCGTCTACCAATTATGGTGTTTTGGTTCATGCCAAACTCGGTATTGCTGAAGAAAACTCAGGAAAGTTGGTTTCTCTTGTTAAGCACAAGGCTATTGAGATAGCTAATCAGAATAACTGTGATTTGGTTATTATTGATGGTCCGCCAGGTATTGGTTGTCCTGCAATCGCCGCTTTAGGAGGCAGTGATTGTGTGGTTGTCGTAACCGAGCCAACTCTAACAGGCTTGCATGATGCGAAAAGAATGGTGGAGCTCGCCCATCATTTTAAGTTACCAGTAAAATTTATTATAAACAAATATGATTTAAATTCAGTTATGACAGCGGAAATTGAGAGCTATTGTGATAGCAAAAAAATAGAGGTAATTGGCAAGATTGTTTTTGATGAGGCTGTTGTTCAATCGATTATCAAGGGCCAAACTTTAATGGATGATGAAAGTTTTGCTCATAAAAGCGTATTATTAGCAGCATGGAGTAGTATAGAAAAAAATTTATAATTATCATGGGTAATAAAATATGTCAAAAGATACTGAAATGTTGTGTGATGAATCATCAAAGTGTCAGTGTGATGATGAGTGTAGTAATGAGTGTAGTGGATGTTCTCACAATGAAAAGAATGTTACAGACGCGAGTTTGTCCAAAAAAAAATTGTCAAAGATCAAACATAAGATTGCGGTGCTTTCAGGAAAAGGAGGTGTTGGAAAGAGTACGGTCGCAGTAAATCTGGCTTTTTATCTTACACAAGCTGGTTATAAGGTGGGATTAATGGATGTAGATATTCATGGACCCAGCATTCCGACGTTGCTTGGTTTAAATAATATTACTGTTTGTTCCGATCATGAAGGAATAGTTCCGATTAAAGTTGGAGATCTTAAAGTTATTTCTATTGGGTTTTTTCTAGAAAATAGCAATGAAGCATTAATTTGGCGTGGTCCCATGAAAATTGGGGTTATTAATCAATTTTTACATGAAGTCAAATGGGGAGAGCTTGATTTTTTAGTAATAGATTTGCCACCAGGTACTGGTGATGAGCCCATTTCGATCGGACAATCTTTTACCAGTGAAGATAGGGCGGTGGTGGTTACAACTCCGCAAAAAGTAGCGATTGCTGATGTAGCTAAATCAATTAGTTTTTGTCACAAGTTGGGGTTGCCCATCCTTGGGATCATTGAAAATATGAGTGGTTTTATTTGTCCTAAATGTAATGAAATCACCCAGATTTTTAGCTCTGATGGTGGAAAAAATTTAGCAACTGACTCTAATGTACCCTGGTTAGGTAAGATACCGATTGATCCAATGATAGTCTCTGCTTGTGATGAAGGAAAATCTTATTTAGATAGCTATCCCAAGAGTAAGACTGCAGCGATATTTAAACAGGTTTTTGATAATATGTTAAAAGGTATATAAAGTTAATGGAGATGATTATGCTTATTGCTATTCCGGTAAATAATAATAAATTAGATTTACATTTTGGGCATTGTAAGGAATTTGCTTTGATAAAAGTAAATTCTGAAACAAAGAAGATTATTTCACGAGAGAATGTTACATCTCCTCCTCACGAGCCAGGATTATTGCCTAGGTGGTTGGCTAAGCTGGGGGTGACGATGGTGATTGCAGGTGGCATTGGGCAAAGAGCAAAGGAATTATTGAATAGTAGCAACATAGATGTTTTAGTGGGTGCTCTGCAGAAAGAACCAGAGGTATTAGTAGAAGATTATTTGCAGGGCGTTTTAACTTCTGGTAATAATTGTTGTGATCATTGATGAGAAATAATCCTATTTAATGATGAGATTGATAAGTAAAAAAAAATTTCCCTTTGCTTTTCATGGGCCATTAAAAAGTAGTGTTAAATTATGGATTGTTTCAGTCTTTTTTGTTTTATCTTTGACGATAAGTATTGTTTTAGCCGTTCAGATGGTTGCCGTTTTTTTAAAAAATGCGCAGCAAGGTTGTTTAGGTTCAAATTACATCTATTGTGTTAAAAAGGATTTTGGTGTTACCCGTAATTTTTTGGCAAAGGAATTAAAGGGTTTTAAGCACATTCCAAACCAGCGATCTGAATTAAAGTCTAATGGATTACAAAAAAATATAAATTTTAAAGCTAAGCAAGCACAGTTGCGCAATTATTTGAAAAGCTTAAAAGTGTCGCTTTTTTTTACCCTTTCATTTTTTGGAATAGCGGTTTTGATGTATGCAAGTAGGCATAATCAGAGTCGTTTGATTTTTATACCTAGTAAATGGACGGTCCGCAGATTTTATATTGTTGCTTTGTTATTATCGGTTATTGTTGGTGGCTTGTTTTTGGGAAAATCCCCTAATCCTATGGAAGCGTTGGTAAAAGGGGTAAAAATGGTGGCTGGATTTCGCTACTACTTCTTTAATGAATTGGTGGTGTTAATATTGTTTTCCGTGTTTTCTATTATTGGCAATAAGATTATTTGTGGTTGGGCCTGTCCTTTCGGTGGTTTGCAAGAGCTTTTTTTTATTTTTTCGTCAAAAATAAAAAAAATATCAGTACCTTTTTATATATCAAATTCGATCAGGATTTTAATCTTTATATTTGCTCTGGGTGTTTTATTTGGATTAGTTGGAGATAATTTAGGGGTAATGATCTATCATAATATTAATCCATTTAATATCTTTATTCTACATTTTAAACCCTTGCTGATTTTATTTTCTATTGTATTTTTTTTGATTGCAAGCTTATTTTTTTATCGTCCATTTTGCCAGTTTATTTGTCCTTTCGGGATTTTTTCTTGGGTTCTAGAAAGTATCTCAATTACTAGGATTAGGGTTGACTCTAAGAGATGTATTAAATGTAAGGCATGTTACCAATCTTGTCCAACTAGAGCAATAGAGAATAAAGTTGTGCATGCAAAGATCAATAGAGAGTGTTTTAGTTGCGGACGTTGTATAGATAGTTGTCCCACACGAGCTATTCGCTATGATTGATTATTGTATTTGTTCTCATAATACGAGGTTGATTAACTATTATTTTTTAAGTTATACTAAATCATAAGGTACCAGATAAGACCGAAGTGATTTAATAATTCTTGATTTGTAGAAAACCTTTTATTGGCGTTGTAATGACCACAAATGTTAGGTAGTCCAAAAAAATTTTTAAAATCGCAGCCGAACAAGCCGGGGGTTTATCAGATGTATGACAAATCCGGCAAGATTCTTTATGTCGGCAAAGCAAAAGATTTAAAGAAGCGTCTGTCCAGTTATTTTCGGCAGCTTAAAGAGCCCAAAACTGCTTTATTTATGGAGCAGGTAGATAAGATTGAGATCATGGTTGCCGCTAGTGAAAATGAAGCATTGTTGCTTGAAAATAGTCTAATTAAAGCTAAAAAACCTCGTTATAATGTTTTATTTAAGGATGATAAATCATATCCTTACATAGTGTTTTCCAATCATGAATTTCCTAGGTTAGTTATCTATCGTGGTATCGTAAATTCAAAACTAGGTGAATATTTTGGCCCATTTCCAGACGCTTCTGCTGCTAGCTTTGTATTGAAATTGGTCCAGAAGATTTTTAAATTACGAGTTTGCAAAGATAGTTTTATGCAGCATCGCTCTCGTCCTTGTATGTTGCACCAAATTAAGCTCTGTAGTGCGCCTTGCAAAGGATTTATTGGTCAAGAGTTGTATAACCTTCAGCTAGGTTTAGCTAGAGATTTTTTACTTAATCGGAATGATTTTTTAGTCAAAAAACTTAATCAATTGATGAGTGAAGCGGCAGCTAAATTAGATTATGAGCAAGCCGCTAGTTATCGCGATCAAATTACTAGGATTAGAAGAGTGCAAGCAGATCAAAGCGTTACTAAGGTAAAAGGTGATCTTGATGTGATAGCCTTGATGGAAAAGCAGGGGATTATAGCTATTACAATTTTATTTGTCCGATCATCAATCATCATTGGTAGTAAGCATTTTTTTCCATTAGAAAATAATGAGTTATTAAATAATCAGGATATTTTAAGCGCTTTTTTGGGGTATTACTATTTGCAACAAGCAGATAATATCGCTACTCCAGCAAAAATATTTGTCAATTTAGCTTTAGCTGATCGATCTAGATTATCGGCGGTAATTAGTGAAAAATTTCATCACTCAGTAACAATTACTGCTAACCTTAGAGGTAATAACAAAAAATTGTTAGCGATGGCCGAGGCGAATGCTATGAATGCTCTTGAGCAGCGTCATAAATCAACTTCACGATATTCAGCTGGTTGGATAGAATTGGGTAAAATATTGCAGTTTACCAATCATTTAAGACGAGTAGAGTGTTTTGATGTTAGTCATACCGGTGGAGAGGAACAAGTAGTTTCTTGTGTAGTTTTTGATCAAAATGGTCCCAAGAAAACGAGTTATCGACGTTTTAAAGTTAAAACAGAGAGCCGTGGAGATGATTATAGCGCTCTGCGTATAGCGATTTTTAAACGTTATAGTAAATTAAATGACCTACCAGATGTAATCATTGTTGATGGTGGTAAAGGCCAATTAAGTGTGGTTGTTAAGGTGATTTTGGAGCTTAAGATCAATATAATTATTATGGCTATTGCTAAGGGAGTGTTGCGTAAACCAGGTTTGGAGGAGATCTATCTTTACGGCCAGGATGAGCCTATGGTTTTGCCAGCTAATAGCCCAGCTTTTACCTTAATTCAGCAACTGCGGGATGAATCCCATCGTTTTGCAATAGCGTTAAACAGAAGTCGTATGATAAAAGCAAGAAGCAGGTCGGAATTAGAAAATATTCCTGGGATCAGCGCATATCGGCGAGCTCTTTTGCTTAACCATTTTGGAGGAATTTCGGAGCTCAAGAGAGTAGGAGTTGGTGATTTAGCTAAGGTTAAAGGGATTGGCAATAAGCTTGCTAAAGTTATCTATGAGTATTTGCACAGACCACAATAATCACGTACAATTTTGCCAGTATTTTATATAATTTAGGTAAGAAAGATGATTGGAATCCCCAATTTATTAACTTTAGTTAGAATGTTGCTAATTCCAGCCATTGTTTTTACTTTTTATCTGCCTGGAAAATTTGGGCATTATATTGCCACTATTATTTTTGTTTTAGCTGGTATAACTGATTTTGTTGATGGATATTTAGCTCGCAATTTGCACCAAGAAACTAAGTTTGGGGCGTTTTTAGATCCTGTAGCTGATAAATTAGTGGTGGCGGTGGCTTTAATTTTGGTGGTAGCTGAAGTAGGTACTTTTTATATTGCTATTCCTGCTGCTATTATCATTGGTCGAGAGATTACTATTTCGGCGCTTAGAGAGTGGATGGCAGAACTTGGTAAAAGAACTAGTGTTGCGGTAAGTTATGTTGGCAAAATCAAGACTCTTCTTCAGATGTTGGCAGTTGGTATGCTCATTTTTTATTGTCCTAAGTGTGGTGATGGGCATAAATATCTGATTTGGGGATTAATTTTATTGTATTTGGCCGCTGGCATGACTTTATGGTCGATGTATATTTATCTTAAAACTGCATGGCCAGACTTGACTAAAAGTGATTAACCAATAATAATGACGTCCTTTATTTGGTTAGAGTATTTTAGATAGAATTTTGCGGGAATAGCTCAGTTGGGCGAGACGGGGTTTTCGTGAAAGCGAGCAAGCGTAGCTTTCACGCCGGCGAGCGCCAAACAGGATGTTTGGTCGGGACATGTAGCATCAGGGATGATTTGTGGATCTTTGTTTTTGTTGAACGGTGTTTTAGATTGCGGGAATAGCTCAGTTGGTAGAGCACAACCTTGCCAAGGTTGGGGTCGCGAGTTCGAACCTCGTTTCCCGCTCCATTTTGGGGTAGTAGTTAGATTTCCGCCATCTCAGCGGGTTTTTTGTTTTTATGGTATTTTAAAGGTTTGGCTGGGTGGCAGAGTGGTCATGCAGCGGTCTGCAAAACCGTGTACGCCGGTTCAATTCCGACCCCAGCCTTGATTTTTGCCCGGGTGGCGGAACAGGTAGACGCAAGGGACTTAAAATCCCTCGGGACTAAATCTCGTGCCGGTTCGATTCCGGCCCCGGGCACCAAGTAAAACGTTTAGAGGAGATAAGTATGCTTCCTAGTCAGCCGCAAACTTTGTTTGGAGTTTTTGCTAGCAGTTTCGCCCTTTATAAAAAGGTTTTTTTCCCTGTTATGCCGATCATGATCGTGAGCTCTATATTAGCTATTTCATCAAATTTTTTTGGCGAAGCCATTGAGAATCCTGTGGCTATGATACTGCTAGTGTTTTTGATGCCTATTAATTTGTTTTTTCATTTTTGGATTACGGCATTTGTTTGTGGCTTTGAAGAAAACAATCGTTTTAACTATTTTGGAACTTTTTTATTTGTATTCAAAAAATTGCCTCGTTTGTTTGCTATTACAATTATCATTTTATCGATCATATTTCTTTTAATTGCTATATTGTCTCCACTTTACCTTATAGATAACGAGTTATTCAGGTTATTAGCGACTAGTGTTTTAGCTTTTTGTTTATTACCGTTTTTATTTTATTTTTATTGGGTATTTTTTATTAGTCAATTAGAAATTATTAATCAAAATAGTGGTATTATGGTCGCTCTTAAAAAGTCGCTATCTGTAGCACTTACTGGTCATTGTGTAAAGAGGATGATACTTTTTATTTTGGCAATTATACTGCTTTTTTTACTGATTTTATTTATATTTTTTATGGTAGCAGGAGTGCTATACTTGATGCTAATAAAATTTACTCCGCTAGCCTTTGTAATGGGGTATATATTCTCAATATTATTGCAATCATATTTTTATCCTTTAATGATTGTTTTTTACCGTGATTTGATGTTGAGATATAATAACGCTTTTATTTCAGGTGCCAGATAATTTTTTTAGCTATGTAAATAATTATAAAGTTTATTTATTTGTTTTTTTATTTTGAATTGTAATCCAATATTCTGGAGAAAACATGCAGTTATCAAAACAGTTTAAAGAGGTCTACGACAAATCATTTTGTATCTATACTAAAGAAGAGGTGGACTCTGCTTTAGATCGGATGGCTCGTGAGATGAGTGAGAGATTAGGCAATAGTAATCCCATATTTTTATGCGTGTTGCTTGGTGGAATTGTTCCGTTAGGCAATCTTTTGCCGCGTTTGGATTTTCAACTAGAACTAAACTATGTTCATGTTTCCAGTTATGGGCTAAAAAACCAAGCAGGAGAATTAAACTGGAAGGCAGAGCCAACTACTGATCTTTTTGGGCGTACCGTGGTAATAGTTGATGATATTTTAGATACAGGTACTACCCTAAAGGCTATTACTGATTATTGTAAGGCTAAAAAAGCCAAAGAGGTTTATACCGCTGTGTTGCTGGATAAAAAGCAACCACGCAAAGTTGCTGGGATAGAGAATGCAGATTTTACCGCGCTAAGTGTAGATGATCTATTTGTTTTTGGTTATGGTTTAGATTATTCAGAATATTTGAGAAATTTACCTGGCATTTATGCTATAAACCCGGAAAAAAACTAATTGGGAGAGATTATGAAGGTTACAGTATTTGGCGTTGGATATGTTGGTTTGGTTACTGGGGTATGTCTTGCAGAAATTGGTAATGAAGTAATCTGTGTTGATCTTGATGCTGAAAAGATTAAGCAAGTCAGCCAAGGTATATCTCCTATTCATGAGCCAGGCTTGGATGAATTGCTTACCAAAAATCTTGCTGCTAAGAGAATATCTTTTACTACTGATACTAAGTTAGGTATAAACCACGGTGATTATATTTTTATCGCAGTTGGCACTCCTTCGGCTGGTGATGGCTCTGCTAATTTACAGTATGTCTACAATGTGGCAAGAGACGTAGGTAAAAATCTTAATAAATATTCTGTGGTTATCAATAAATCTACTGTTCCGGTTGGTACTGGTGACAAAGTTAGTTCTTTGATCCAAAAAGAGTTAGACAAAAGAGGCGTGGAGATAAAATTTGATCTAATTTCTAACCCCGAGTTTTTAAAGCAAGGAGACGCGGTAGGAGATTTTATGAACTCTGATCGGATTATTATTGGGGCTAATAATGACCAAGCCTTTAAGCGGATAGATGAATTGTACAAGCCTTTGCAAGCCAAAGTTATCTCGATGGATATTCGTTCCGCGGAGCTATCCAAATATGCAGCCAACGCTTTTTTAGCGACCAAAATTAGTTTTATTAATGAGATTGCTCAATTTGCAGAAAAATTTGGTGCTGATATTGAGAAAGTCAGAGACGGTATAGGAAGCGATACTAGAATTGGGTACAATTTTTTACTAGCTGGATGTGGATATGGTGGATCTTGTTTTCCTAAAGATGTGAGCGCGCTTGTTTGGATGGCTCGTGAACATGGTATTGAAACTCCGCTATTTAATGCGGTAGAAAATATCAATATTCGTCAGAAACATCTAATCTTTAATCGGTTAAATCGTTATTTTGGTGATTTAGAAGATAAGGTGATTGCATTATGGGGTCTTGCTTTTAAGCCTAATACCGACGATATGCGCGAAGCTCCAAGTAAAGTTTTAATGGAAGCTCTTTGGCGAGTAGGAGCAAAAGTACAAGCATACGATCCAGTTGCTTCTAGGGAAGCTGAAAAAATCTATGGCAAAAGGGATGATCTAAGGATTGCGCCAACTAAAGAAGATGCTTTAAATGGCGCTGATGCTCTAGTAATAGTTACTGAGTGGGATGAGTTTCGTAAGCCAGATTTTGTTTTGATCAAGAGTAGATTATCTCATCCGGTTATCTTTGATGGACGCAATATCTTGAATGCAGATGAGGCCAAAAAGCTTGGTTTGCAATGTGTTGGTATTGGTAAGTTATGAAAGTTAGCTGTTTCGGTAAAATTATTATTATTGGTAAGATTGCTATTGCTACATTTATTGATTCGGCACGAGTGGTTATGGCCGGGTTTTTGCCTGGCGGAAGAAATATGGCCAGTAAGGTTATTCATGGCTGGGCACGTAAAATTTTAAAGATTTTGCAAGTTCGTTATACAATTTTTAATCCCTATCAGCTTGAATTTTCAAAAGAGCGTCCCTATATCTTAATGAGTAATCATTGTAGTCATATTGATATTCCGCTGATCTATGAGACTTTTCCTCATGATTTAGTGGCTATGATTGCCAAAAAAGAGTTATTTCGGATTCCATTATTTGGTAGAGGTATGAGGATTGGAGGTGGAGTATCGATAGATCGGGAAAATATGCGTCAAGCGGTAAAAGATTTGGGGGTTGCTAGAAAAAATATGTTAGCTGGAGTAAGGCTTTGGGTGGCGCCAGAGGGGACTAGATCCAGTACCGGAGAAATGGGAAAGTTTAAAAAAGGTGGCTTTAAAGTGGCCAAAGCTGCTAATGCTATTATTGTTCCTATAACGATTGTTGGTAGTGGAGGGGTGTTGCCAGCTAAAACTTTGGAGATTCATCTAAAACAAACTGTGGCTATATATATTGGTAAACATATTGATACTGCTAATTATCCAGAAGGTGATTGTCAGCGCTTGATGGATGAAGTAAAACAAGAGATTACGAAGCATCTTAACCATTAAAAATATTTTATTGAGGAAATATGAAACAGAAAGATCAAATTGAAAAATTGGGTTTTCAAGCAGAAGTTAAACAAATCTTACACCTAGTTACCCATTCATTATATAGCAATCGTGAGATTTTTTTACGTGAATTAATCTCTAATGCCTCTGATGCAGCTGATAAATTACGTTTCGAGGCTTTGGTAAAGCCTGAAATATATGAGAATGATAGTGAGCTTAAGATTTGGATCGATCTAGATCAAAATGAGAAGACAGTTACCGTGAGGGATAATGGTATAGGTATGACCAAAGATGAGGTGATAGCAAATTTAGGTACTATTGCTAAATCTGGTACGAAGGAATTTTTGGCCAATCTTAGTAAAGATCAAAGTAAAGATGCCAAATTAATTGGTCAGTTTGGAGTGGGTTTTTATTCTAGTTTCGTGGTGGCTGATAAAGTAACGGTTAAAACTAGGCGGGCTGGCAGTGCAAAAGACGAAGGTGTTTTATGGGAGTCACAAGGGGATGGTGATTTTACTGTCGGGGCTCTTCTTAAAGAAGAGCGTGGCACAGAGATTATTTTACATCTTAAAGAGGATGATCAAGATTTATTAGATTATTGGAAAATTAGGCAGATTATTACCAAATACTCTGATCATATTATTTTGCCTATTGTAATGAAAAAGCCTTTAGATGAGAAGCAAAAAACTCAAGAAGAGGAAACAGTAAATAGAGCTACAGCGCTTTGGGCATTGTCTAAAAATGAAATTAAAGAGGACGAGTATAAAGAGTTGTATCGCCACGTTAGTCATGATTTTGACGAGCCATTATTATGGAGTCACAATCATGTAGAAGGAAAATTAGAGTATATCACCTTGCTTTATATTCCTAGTCGCGCTCCATTTGATTTTTGGAGCAGAGAAAAAAGACGTGGGGTTAAATTATATGTGCAACGCGTTTTTATTATGGATGATGCCGAGCAATTGTTACCTAACTATTTGCGTTTCGTGCAAGGAATTGTTGATGCCAAAGATTTGCCCTTGAATGTTTCTCGCGAGATTTTGCAGAATAATCGTACTATTGATCAAATTAAATCTGGAATAGTTAAAAGAGTGCTGGATATGCTTGAAAAATTAGCTACCAGTGAACCAGAAAAATATGCTAAGTTTTGGCAGGCTTTTGGTAATGCTCTAAAGGAAGGAATGGTAGAGGATTTTGCTAATCGTGATCGGATTGCTAAGCTGCTGCGGTTTGCCTCCACTAAGAATAGCAACGACGAACAGAATGTATCTTTAGATGATTACGTAAGTAGGATGTTGCATGACCAAGATAAGATATTTTATATTACTACCGATAGTTTTGTTGCTGCTAAGCACAGCCCATATCTTGAAGTGTTCCGTAAAAATGATATTGAAGTATTAGTCTTGGATGACCGGATTGACGAGTGGTGGATTACCCATTACCAGGAGTATCAAGGTAAAAAATTACAATCTATTGCCAAGGGTGATGTCGATCTTAGTAAGTTGATTAAAGATGATAGCAAGAGTGATCTTGAGAAATTAAAAACTGATTATGAAGCTATTTTAAAAAGAGTGAAAGACGTTTTAGGAGACAAGGTTACTGAAGTGCGTTTAAGTGAAAGATTGACCGATTCTCCTGTGTGTGTAGTTACCGGAGAGCACGATCTTGGTTATAATATGCAGAGGATTATGTCGGCATTTGGTCAAGATGTGCCAAAAACCAAGCCAATTTTGGAGTTAAATCCTAATCATCAGTTAGTGCAAAAATTACGTGAAGTTACTGATGAGGATCTTTTTTCCGAGTGGTCTCATCTTTTTTATGAAGAAGCCTTGTTGTTAGCTGGCGGCAAATTGGACGATTTCGCTGCTTTTACTAAGAGGGTTAATTATTTATTGGGCCAATAATTTTATTTTAGTCAACTGACTTTTTTATCGCCGGTCGCTAAAAAAGTCAGATTAAATAAGTTAAAAAATTTATCGCGCTAATTATCAGTACTTTGCCTTGTTTGATTTTTTCTAACCTCATGACATTGGGTGTTTTAACCAGTTGGATACCGGTTTTGCAAGGTAATTGGGCAAGAAAGGTTGGCCAGTTATTGCTGATGTTATCATTATGCAATTTAACTTCTATGGGCAGCCATGGTTGTTGATTGTGGGTGATTAAGAAGTCGATTTCTTGCCCTTCTTTGTTACGCAAGTAATAAAGTTGGAAGTTGCCTATGCCGCTATCAGTTAAGTAATGACAATATTTTAGCAGATGAGAGGCAATCATGTTTTCAAATTTGGCTGCATCATTAGCAATTTCGCTCCAATCCCACAGGTATAATTTACTCTCTTTTTTTAACGAGCGGTTAAGCGATTTAAAAAAAGGAGGGATTTTAAATGCATAATATAGTTCATAGAGATAATCCATCCATCTTTTTACTGTGGTATATGATACCTCCAGATCTTCACTCAGTGATTTTAAACTCAAAGAGCTAGCTGCTCGTTCTGGAAGTAACGACACTAACATCTCAATTTGACTCAACTCTGGTAGACGACTTAAATCTCGTAGGTCTTCACGCACTATTTTTTCTACTCTGCCGCGATGCCATAAATTTAAAATCTTTTGATTTTTGGCAAACAGGGGCTCGGGAAATGGGCCAAACTGATAGAGTCGGTTAAAATATTGGACGGTTTTCTTCGTAGCTAAAGGGTTGGCTAGAGATTCTAGTGTAGATAATAGTTTGTTAGGTGGTATAGAGTTTGATTGTTCTAGAAGTTCTGCTAAAGAAAATGGATGTAGACGAAAATGATGATAGCGGCCGAGTAAACTATCACTGCCTTTACGATAAACGCTTAGTCTAGTGCTGCCGGTGACTATTATGTCATATTGATCAAGATTAGTGTCATATAGTCCTTTTAAACTGCGTTTCCAGAGCTTGGCTTTATGGATCTCATCGAGAATTAACAACGGTTTTTTGGTTTTATTGTCTAATTTTAGGTTTAACAGTTCTTGAGGATTTTTCGTCCACATACGCCTAAAACTAGTTTCATCCCAGTTGCAATATTTTCCTCGGTGGTGTCGCTTTTTTAGTAGCTGTTTAGCCAGGGTAGTTTTGCCACACTGTCTTGGCCCAGAGATGAATGCCATTTTATTGCGAGCAAAGCACAGTTGTTCGACAGTAGATTCTAAGTAGCGTTCGATAAATTTTGACATCTGACTATTTTATCGCTGGTCGCTAAAAAAGTCACGCAGAATTTTGGATCAGTTATCTAGTTCCATAATAGCTTTTTTAAGTGATGCAGCCGCATATTTAGCTTCATCAACGCT
>CAZTPH010000006.1:18401-22379 GCA_964614705.1 uncultured Coxiellaceae bacterium | reverse complement strand
CAGATGCCACCTTATTAAGTGGCTTAGGCGGATGCCCCGGATTTACTGCCACCAAAAATTCTACGCGCTCCAAACCATTTGAACTAAAAGCTTGCTCAGGATTAGAGATTAAATTAGCGATAAATTTACCACCCAACATCGCGAGCTCCTGCATCTTGGTGGTGACCATTCGATTCAACTTACTAGCCGCTAAATTACGTTTAGTAGTAAGCTCCCTAGCCGCCTCAAGATAAAGTTTTTCTGACGCCAAAACCTTAAATTTGACCTGGTTGATCCTATCGTCAAGTGACCGCAAATTATCTAATTGCTGTTCAAGCTGATCTTTAACTTGCATAAGCTCTTTGGGTTCAACACGATGTTTACGCGCCAAGGTATAGATTAAATCTAATTGCTCTTCAACCTCAGCTTGTCTTTCTTGTCCACAATCTAATTCGTTTAAATTGCTTTTAAGCTCATTCTTCAGCTCTTCTAATTGAATAATAGCGTTTTGCAGCATCTCCAACCCAGAGCTAATTTCCTGATTGAATTTCTCACAATTTTCTAGGTAACTTTTGGAATGATATAAGCCCTTAATTACAGAACTATCATCATTTTCCGAGATTATCTCTAATGCCGAAGTAAGATTAGCTGAAAATTGCTCGATATTACTCAGTCTTTTTTGTTCCTCATGCAATTTGGTCAAATTCGATTCACTAATATCCAGTTTTTCTAACTCCTTGAACTGATAGGTTAACAAATCTAACTTTTCCTCCCGATCTTCTGCCAAATTTTCCAGCTCAATCAACTCTTTTTTTTGCTGTAACCAGCTGTTATAAAGATCTTTTACCTGACGGGTTAACTCTTGATTTGCACCAAACGCATCTAATAACTTTAATTGATAATCCTGATTGGTCAAAGATTGATATTCATGTTGACCATGAATGCTAATTAATAGATTACCAATTGTTCTTAAAGCCTGCTGAGTACAGGGAAAACCGTTGATAGTACTTTTTGAGCGCCCATCTTTAGCAATCACGCGCCTAATAATGCATTCATCTTCGCTATCTAAATCATTTTTAACCAACCAGTCGCGCGTAGTGGTAAGTTTATTAAGATCAAAAATAGCAGTAATCTCACACCTATCTGCACCATTACCAATAACAGACAGATCACTACGAGCTCCAAGCACTAACTCTAGCGAATCGATAATGATAGATTTACCCGCACCAGTTTCGCCCGTTAGACAACTCATCTCCGATGACAAGTCTAATTCTAACTCTTTAATAATCGCAAAATTTTTAATGTTGATATAAGTTAACATAATGATTAAAATTTATTATCCAACTTATTCCCTCTTTCCCAATGTAATTTATTCCGTAAAATATCAAAATAGTTATACTCTTTAGGATGCAATAGACGCAACTTTTCTTTAGCTTTAGTGACTTCAACTATCCCACCTTGCAACATCACCTGAGTTTGACCATCGCAGATCACCAAAAGATCACTACGGTTATATTTTTCAAAAACTATTTTTATTTTACTATCACCGCTAATTACTATCGGACGACTACTTAAATTATGAGAAAGAATTGGCACTAATACTATATTATCAATACTAGGATAAAGAATCGGCCCACCGCTTGATAAAGCATGGGCAGTAGACCCGGTGGGTGTCGCCACTATTAAACCATCCGCACGATAGTTACACAAAAAATGCTCATCAACATATACAGCAAGCTCAATTAATTGGCCAGTGGTATATGACAACAACACCACATCATTAATTGCTAAATTTTGAACGCTCTTTTTACCGACATCTTTAGTTTTAGCTTGAAGCAAAAAACGCCTTTCTTGATATAATTTGCCTTGAAGTATCTCATCAACTTTAGTTAAATCTTTTGGACTAATATCAGCTAGAAATCCTAACTCACCACTATTAATGCCGATTACTGGCAAATTATATCTTGCCGCAAGCCTGGCTCCACTTAAGAAACTACCATCTCCACCAATTACAGCTACCAAATCACAAACTTTACCCAATTGTTCACATTCGATAGTAGGTGCAATATTGGCTGGTAAGATAGTAGCCGTATCGCACTCGACTAAAACCCTAACTCCTATTTTTTGTAGATATTTAATCACGGCTACTACTGCCTTAATCGATGCAGGAGTATTTTGCCTGCCAACTACAGCGATAGTTTTAAATTTAAATTTCATCTGGTCTCAGCTGGTTAATTTCAACCCATTTTACCCAAAAAAGCATTAATTATCTAAGCAATATCAATTTTGACCCATTTTACCAAAAATAGCCCCATGAATAAACATTATAAAATTTGACCCCCCATCCAATAGCTAGTATTATCCCACCAGTTTCGGGGCATAGCGCAGCCTGGTAGCGCACCTGCTTTGGGAGCAGGCCGTCGGGGGTTCAAATCCCTCTGCCCCGACCAGTATCATGGAATATATATGTCAGAACAACTTCTAAGCGCCATATTCAACACGATCGAATCAACCCAAAAAAATGAGATATTACCAAATTCTTCTTTATACCTAGTAACATTTGCCAATCAAGATTACAAACAAGCGCGTAATTTCCTTTTGGCGTACAAAAATAATCCAGAAACATTTAAAACCTACCGACGCGAAATTGAGAGATTTTTGCAGTGGTCTTGGCTAATTAGAAAACAATCCATTTTTAACCATAAACGAGACGATATAACTTCCTACGTCGATTTTTGTCAGAAACCACCTAAAAATTGGATCGGACTCAATCAACTACCCAGATTCATCAATAAAGAGGGAACGAGCGCTCCAAATCCCAAATGGCGCCCCTTTGTAGCTGAAATTAATAAAGCCAAAGTAAAAGAAGGTAAACACGCAACTAAAGATGATTTTTCGCTATCGCAAGCAGCACTTAAAATTATCTTTGCTACTTTGAGTAGTTTTTACAACTTTTTAATTCAAGAAGAACAATTAGCTGCTAATCCTGTTGCCTTAATTAAACAAAAAAATGCTCTTATTCGCAAAAAGCAAAACACCACCCCCATCCGAAGATTATCCCAAGAACAGTGGCGTTATGTAATAAAGGCCGCTGAAATTTTGGCCTGCAAAAACCAAACTCGCGATCATCGCACTCTCTTTATAGTCCAAGCTCTCTATGGGATGTACCTGCGCATTTCCGAATTAGTAGCAAGTAGTCGCTGGATGCCACAGATGAATAGTTTTTACAAAGATAATGATGGCAATTGGTGGTTTAAAGTAGTGGGTAAAGGAAATAAAGAACGTGATATCTCTGTTTCAGATGAGATGCTTGAAGCATTAAAAAACTATCGTAATGCCCTTAACTTAACCCCACTTCCTTCTCCAATTGATGATTCGCCACTGCTACCTAAGTTTAGCGGCCAAGGTGCGATAACCGATACGAGATATATCCGTACCATTGTGCAAAAAACTTTTGATCTAGCATATCAATTGATGGTAGCAGATAAAAAGCAAGATGATGCAGCGGAACTTAAAATGGCCACAGTGCACTGGTTAAGACACACCGGCATCTCTGATGATGTTAAGATAAGACCCAGGGAACATGTGCGTGATGACGCGGGGCATAGCAGCGGCGCAATTACCGACAAATACATCGACATCGAAAAACGTGCTCGCCACCAGTCCGCCAAGAAAAAACCGTTGATTAATTAGTTGGTCAACTTATTCTTAATTATATGATACTATAACCTCAATCAAAACCTTTACAGGAATACAAAATGAATAAAATAATAACGTTAAATATTCAAGATATCTTGAATATTTCAGGCGGCAAACAAATCTGCGTTACAGTAGAATCTGATCCAATTTGTGAAAATCTTGGCCTTGGCGCGAAACTTGTAGTCTCAACCTATATGTCACTTCAACTAGGGAATCTACCAATATTTAACTTAGGAACACTATTCAAAAGCATCAATGCTTATACTATAGCAAGCAATGTCGGTGAAGTTGCAGAAAAGC
>CAZTPH010000006.1:0-18301 GCA_964614705.1 uncultured Coxiellaceae bacterium | reverse complement strand
TATGTAATACTTTCATAGAATCCTATGACAAAGCAAAACAACAAGCAAAAACCGCGCGCAAGATAGACTTATAACAACAATCTACAGAGCTAGGATAACACCTTAAATTCATCTGCTTCATCAACAGCTCATTATACTTGCTCTAAAGTGTATCAGTAGCAAAGGGAAGCGCTCTAATAATTTAGAGATATCTTCGCCCCGAATGGGGCATAATAATTTTAGCCCAGGGTTTTAACCCTGGGTTTTGATGCAAAAGAAAATCGCAGCCCTGAAAGGGCTGATATATACCGGCATCTATTAATCCCACAGGTATCGTTCATCATATTTAATGCCGTATTTTTTTTAATAACTTAAATATCACCTTTTTTATGATCTGCAAAATTTTATCAAACCCTTTCAGGGTTTCAATTTTCTTCTATGTCACATAACCCAGGGTTAAAACCCTGGGCTATAACTATCTTGCTCCTTCGGAGCATAATCCTAAATTCGAGTTAGAATCTATTACGAGCGCTTAATATAATGTCGGTGAAGTTGCAGAAAAGCTATGTAATACTTTCATAGAATCCTATGACAAAGCAAAACAACAAGCAAAAACCGCACACAAGACAGACTTGTAACAACAATCTACAGTGCTAGAATAATATACGATACTTTAATTACAGCTCGCTATTGACAGTGGTCTCATTAGCTTGCTGCTGTTTACTCATATCATATCCCGCCTTAAATTCATTTACCTCCTCGGAAGCATCTTTAAACAATTCTTTGGCATTCCTCTCAACCTCACCAAAAAATTTACCAACCTTTTCTGCAAGACCACCACCAAAAACAGCTAAAAATTCACTATCTTGTAAGACAACCATATTATTTTGTTTTTTCATAACTCCTCCCAAAATTAATTAGTTTTTTCATTTTTTAATCTCTTGTTGAATCAGCAAAAAATCACTATAAGCCTTACGTTTTTCACTAGGAGAACGTAGTAAATAAGCTGGATGATAGGTAACAATCAAAGGAACCTGCTCATCTCCATAGTGATAAACATTACCTCTTAACTTACTCATCGCCTCGCTAGTATTTAGCAAAAACTGCGCGGCAATTCTACCAACTGCTACCAATAGTTTAGGCTTAATCAAAGCTATCTGCTGCTTGAGATATGGTGTACATGCCATAACCTCATCAGGCAGCGGATCACGGTTACCTGGCGGGCGACATTTAAGGATATTGGCAATATAAACTTTTTCACGATCTAGTGATATAGATTTTAACATTGAATTCAATAACATCCCTGCCCTACCAACAAATGGCTCTCCTTTAAGATCCTCATTAGCGCCAGGCGCCTCGCCAATAAACATTAGATCACTATTCTCATCACCAACCCCAAAAACAGCATTGGTTCTACTCTGACCTAAAGCACATTTTCGACACGAATCGACAGATTGCCTAAGCTTGCCTATATCAATATCAGCACCCGAACTACACTCACAACCGTTATCAAGATTGGTTCTACTTTGCCAAACCTCAATTCCCATCAATTTTAGATATTGCTCTTTACTAATCATACAAATTTCTTATAAAAATATCTCCAAGAGGTCGTTCAAAAAATTCTTGCCGTGCTCAGTAACTACTATTGCACTATCTCGTAAATTTATCAACTGCATCTTTTCAGCATTTTGCAACTCTTTAGCCAAAACCTGGATGGATAACCCAGTCATATGTTCAAACAATCCATAATCAATCGGCTGATACAATCTTAAAGCATTTAACATAAACTCAAAAGGCAGCTTTTCTTTAGCAATATAATCTTGCTCTTCAAATAGCAAATCTGCCAATAAGTATTTGTCAGGATTTGTAATTTTTGTGTAACGCATAACCTGATGATTGTCTAAAGTGATCTTACCACTAGCCCCAGCCCCAACTCCCAAATAATCACCAAACCGCCAATAATTGAGATTATGCTTACAAAAATATTTGTCGCTTTTAGCATAAGCAGAAACTTCATATTGTTGCCAAAATTGACCTTTTAAGTAATCTTGACCAGCTTGCTGCATTGCCCAAAGCTCTTCTTGATTAGGCAAATCATTACAACTTTTTAATTTTTGATTAAAATCCAAAGTCAGCTGATACCAGGAAATATGAGGTGCACCAAATTCAACTGCAGTAGTTAAATCTACAATTACGTCTTTTACTTTTTGTCCTGGCAATCCAAAAATAAAATCTAAATTAAAACTATCAAAACCGGCTCTTTTTACCCAACGAATCACCTCTTTAGTCTGATTACTACCATGAATTCTACCAATATTCTTTAATAGCTGATCATTAAAACTTTGGGCGCCAATTGAAACACGATTTATTCCTATTTTTTTAATCTTGATTAAAAAATCTAGGTCAACCGTGCCCGGATTAATCTCTAGAGTTATCTCGGTAGAATCAGCAAGAGCAAAGTTACTTTTAACCTTATTAATAATCAACTCTAGCTCTTCAACAGATAATAAACTGGGTGTGCCACCACCCAAATAAACAGAAACTAACTCTTCATTAGGATATTTTTGCGCCTCTTGCTCAATGTCTACTAGCAATTTATGCACATATGAAGTAACTAATGCTCTATTACTCAACAAATATGAATTGAAATCGCAATACCAGCACTTGGCTAAACACCAGGGAAAATGGATGTATAAAGATAATGGAATGTGAGCTCGTCTTTTCATTTTACTCATCACTGCGTAGAATATTTACCTAACTCTTAACAACAAAAAAACGCCCAATATGGCAAAAACCAAAGAAGGTAAAAGAGCCGCGAGTATTGGAGGCAGCTGGTAAACCACACTCATCGGACCTACAAACTGGTGAAGCATATAAAACGCAAAACCAACCACTATACCCGATACCATCTTAAATCCCATGGTAGAACTGCGCGCGACACCAAACACAAAGGGAATAGCCAGCAAAATCATCACTAAAGTAGCTAGTGGCAAAAAAACTCTTTGCCAAAAATCTACTAAAAATCTGCTAGCATCTAAGCCGCTAGATAAGCGATAATTGATATAAGTTTTTAGCGCAATAATATTTTTTTGATCACTATCTAAATATTTCAAGCCGATTAATTTGGGTGAAAAATTAATCTTAGCTAGCTTTTGGCCGATATTTACCACTCCTAACTTAGAGGCGCCAAACTCTGTAACTACTAAATCCTTAAAGTACCAATTACCGGTAATGTAACTACCAGATTTAGCATATCCTAAAGAATTCAAAGCTATATTATCACCACTTTCATAGATAGTAATATCATGAAGTTTTTTCCCCGAGATAGACTTGATGTTAATAACCTCACCTTCTCCTTTCAGCCATATTCCCTCTCGGGTTAAAGCTAATCTTCCACCACCCATCGCCTCAGCCTTAATCTTCTCAGCTTTATGATAACTCATCGGAGAAAGCACTTCCCCTACTAACGTCATAGCTAAGATAAATATCAAACCTAAAGCAACTATTGTAGAACTAATATTAACTAAAGATAACCCAGCAGCCCTCATCACTACTATTTCACTATGAGTAGCTAAAAGACTCAAGGCAATCATAACCCCTAAAAGACTTGCCATCGGAAAAAACTGGTATAGATCATAGGGAAGCATAAGTAAAACATATAAACTGGCATGATATAGATCGTAAGTACCAACCCCCAGATCGGCAAATTCCCTGGTAAACTCAATTAAGATTTGTAATCCTAAAAGAAACACTATTACTAGCAGCAGATAATAGCTAATAGTTTTCATCAGATATTTACTAATGATGCTCATGACTGCACTCTAGACTTAAAACCGACAAACTTCCCACCACTTTGCTTAATAATTAAAAAAATAGCAAAACCAAGCATCAAAACATGCACCCACCACATACCAATAATTGGCGCTATTACGCCTTTTTTAATCCACGCTTTAGCTAAAAATAGAAAATTAGCGTAGATAATATATAATAAAATGGCTGGGGCAAGCATGGCATAACGACCTTTCCTCGATGGTATTTTACTAAGTGGCGTAGCAATCAAAGTTAAAATCAAAGCTAAAAGCGGCAATGAAATCCTCCATTGCAGTTCTGCTGAAGAATTTAAATCACTAGACTCCCATAATTTGGTTAGCGAAGCACTACTAGCATCCCCTACCCAACTGTGCTTTTCCTCTTTAATCTGCAGGCCATATTCACCATATTTGATCACTTCAAAATCTTTTTGACCAGGATTACCCAAATAACGATAACCGTTCACTAAAACCAGATACAGATCACCGACATCATCAACTTTTTGATAAGCGCTCTTTGCGGTCAAAACTGCTAATTTCTTATTACCAGAATTTGGCACCTGAGAAGCAAAAACACCTGAATAATGTTTTTTATCGCTAGCAATTTCATCAACATAAAAAACCCAAGAATTTCCGGCAATTTCAGTAAAATGTTTAGGTTTAATCATATCTAAACTATGATTTGCTCCACCTGACATTAAATGATCAAAATAACGATACACCTTGGGATTAATCCAAAGTGACAAAGCAGCAACCAATAACATGATTGCAGCAGAAAAAGTTAAAGTGGTGGTTAAAAGTTTTTTTGGATTCAAACCACAGGCAAATAAAACTACCATCTCACTATCAGCATATAACCTGCCATATGCCAACAAAATTCCTAAAAAAAGAGCCGCGGGCAAAATTACGGCTGATAAAATTGGCAATTGTAACAATAAAACCAGCTTAACTGCTCCACTGGCCAAAGATCCATAAGCAGCGCTATGCATAAAACGCACAAGTTGATTAGTTAAAAAGATCAAAAGCAAAATGGCTGTGGCAGCCAAGGTTGAGCTATATACCTCTTTTGCTAGATACCTAGTTATTATCTTCATAAATTTACCAGTTATCGCTTAATTATCTTTTCGCCATCAAGATAACCCCACAGTGCCTCTGGAATATTAATATCACCATCTTTATTTTGGTAATTTTCCATAATCGCAATTAAAGTCCGACCAACTGCTAAAGCCGACCCATTTAAAGTATGTACCAACTCAATTTTGTTCGTCTTATGATCACGATACCTAGCTTTCATTCTCCGCGCTTGAAAATCCTCATAATTACTGCATGAAGAGATTTCACGATATGTTTGTTGCGACGGCAGCCAAACTTCAAGATCATAAGTTTTCGCCGAAGCAAAACCAAGATCTCCTGCACACAGAGCCACCACTCGATAGGGCAATTCTAACTTCTGTAAAACAGTTTCGGCGTGCATAGTTAACTCTTCATGTGCCTGATATGAGTTTTCTGGATGCTCAATTCTTACTAACTCTACTTTTTCAAATTGGTGCTGCCGAATCATACCATGCAAATCTTTACCGTAGCTACCTGCTTCACTACGATAACAAGGGGTATGCGCTACATATTTTAAAGGTAATTTATCTATACTGATTATTTCATCTCTGACTAAATTAGTGATCGGCACTTCAGCCGTAGGAATTAAACTATACTTAAATTCATCAGCAGTATGAAAAAAATCTCCAGCAAATTTAGGCAATTGACCGGTACCAAATAAACTATGGGCATTTACCAAATGCGGCACATAAAGCTCTTGATACCTATGTTCTTTGGTATGCAAATCTAACATAAATTGAATCAAAGCACGTTGTAGTCTCGCCAACTGGTTAGATAAAACTACAAATCTAGAGCCAGTAATTTTAGCTGCAGAAGCAAAATCCATCATTCTTAAATCAGCACCCAATTCCATATGATCTTTAGGAGAAAAATCAAAGCTTCTTGGATTACCAAATCGCCTAATTTCTTGGTTAGACTCTTCACTTAATCCATCAGGAACCGTTTTATGGGGAAAATTAGGAACAGAAATATAGATATCATTAAGCTGATTTAAAAGTTCCGCAAGATCCAACTCTTTTTTTACCAAATCTTTACTAACTTTATCCATATGAGAGATGGTATCTTTTACATCTTCACCCTTGGATTTAGCGATACCAATCTCTCTAGAACGAACATTGCGCTCATTTTGCAGCAGCTGCGCTTCTGTTTGCAGCACTTTTCTTCTTTCTTCTAACTCCTGAATTAACGCAACATCTAAATCAAAACCACGCTTTTTAAGGATCTGCGCAGTCTCTTGGAGATGCTGACGAAAAAATTTGGCATCAAGCATAAATCCACCTCATTATCAATTACTTTTCTTATCTAATTTTCTTAAAGCCGCCAGCTTTTCTGCTATCTTTATTTCTAAACCTCTCATCACTGGAGAATAATAATTCCGTTTAGGTAACCCATCTGGCAAATAATTTTCTCCAGCTGCATAACCACCATCCTCGTCGTGAGCATACCGATAATTCTTACCATAACCAAGTTCTTTCATCAATTTAGTAGGGGCATTACGAATGTGTAATGGTACCTCAAGCGAACCATACTCCCTAACATCACTCATAGCTTCGTTATAAGCAACATAAGTAGCATTACTTTTAGGAGCAACGGCCATATAGATAACAGCTTGCGCAAGAGCCAACTCTCCTTCAGGAGATCCAAGCCGCTCATAAACTTGCACTGCTTCAATTGCTAAAGTTAAAGCTCTTGGATCAGCATTACCAATATCTTCAGTAGCCATTCTAATTATTCTACGACCAATATAAAGCGGATCACAGCCTCCATCAACCATGCGACAAAACCAATATAAAGCCGCATCAGGAGCAGAACCTCTAACAGCTTTATGTAGTGCAGAAATCTGATCATAAAAAACTTCACCACCCTTATCAAAACGCCTCATACCTTGAGCAAAAAGATCCTTTAATAATCCTTCGGTAACTTCTGCTCTGCCATCTTTAATTTCGGCAAAATCTGCACAGATTTCTAAAAAATTTAATGCCTGCCTTGCATCTCCATCTGCCATATGCGCAATTTTTTGACGCAAATCTAATGCAAGTTGCAATTGTAAACCACCCAAACCACGCTCCTGATCAGCCAAAGCCTGGTCAATTATCTGCAAAATTTCATTTTCATCCATTCTTTTAAGCAGATAAACCCTCGCTCGAGACAACAAAGCGCTATTTAACTCGAAAGATGGGTTTTCAGTGGTGGCGCCAATTAAGGTCAACGTACCATCTTCTACAAATGGTAAAAATGCATCTTGCTGGGCGCGATTAAAACGATGTACTTCATCAACAAAAAGCACAGTTGACATATTTGAACTATTACGCAGCTCCATGGCACGTTTTACTACCTCACGAATATCTTTCACTCCAGCTAAAACTGCTGAAATACTTTCTATGCTTGCATTAACACTAGCAGCTAATAATTTAGCCAAAGTAGTCTTACCACTGCCAGGGGGACCCCATAAAATCATCGAATGCAAAACTCTGTTTTCAATCACAGAACGAAGAGGCTTCCCTAAACCTAAAAGATGAGGCTGACCAATAAATTCATCTATAACTCTAGGTCGCATCCTAGATGCAAGCGGTTGGTGAGTTGTTTTTTTTATTTTCATTCTGAATTATAATCCTAAACCAACAAGCTATGCTTTTCACTAACTAGCAACACCAAATCGGCAACAGCCGCCTTAAGAGTCTTACTATCAGTGTTGTAGGTGACATCAGCTAACTTTTCATATACAGGTGAACATTCAGCTTGCCAATATTTTAAAGCCTCAAGTCTTTTGCTTGACTCATTGGATAGCGGCCTTTTTTTGCTATACCCAGTACGCACTAGTTGATCAACCAATGAAGTAGTCAGATAAATCACAAAACCTTTTTCTATAATTAATTCACAATTGGTACAATTAGCCACTGTACCACCTCCCGTAGCCAAAACTATATTGGTTTTTTGCATTAACTCACAGATAACTTTTTGCTCGCGTCTAGCAAAACCTTCGCAACCCTCTACATCATAAATCCAAAGCAAATCGACACCAGAACCCTCTTCAATCACTTGGTCAGAATCGTAAAATTCCCAACCAATTTCTTTAGCCAACGCTCTACCAATACTAGTTTTTCCAGCACCCATTGGACCAATTAGAACAATATTAGAAAAGTTACGCATTGCTCTTTCTAGATAACCTATTGATATCAATAACGAGCTGCCTAAAAATACTTTCTAGCCCTTTGCTCCAACTATCTAATAGAGCATCGGTATTTTTCTGAGAAAGTAATAAACGAGAATTATAACTCTTATCGAACAGAATTTTTTTAACACGATTAGCTTCATCAACCACAATAGCTCTAATCTTTACTACCGCTTTGGGACGTAAATTATCTCGATAATCTGCATATAACTCAGACAACTCGAGCTGTAATGTGTGTAATGGTTGATCAGCAGAGATACTTGCATCTGCCCTAAGATAATTATTAAACAAATCTCTAATTTGCGTAGCAGGATTAACCATAAAAACGTGGTAATAGTCCACTAAATATCTAGTATTACTAACTCGATAAAGAAAATCTAGGCGGTCAAATGGAGTTATTACTTTAACAGGATTAATGAACACTCGGGTCTTACCAATAGTGGATTTATTTACTGGTGAATTAACCACTAAAAGATATTGTTTGCGTTCAATATATTTGGCTGAAACGCAACCTACAACCATACTAAAAGTAGCAGCCAAAAAAATCGATCTGAATAATATTCGGTTAAACTTACTCATAACTTACTCGGATTTAGTGGTGGCGGATAGGAACTGAATACTAGATCTGATGGTTTTAATTTTAAACGCTCGGTTAACATTTTCAAATCCTCAGACACCGTCTGAAGATTATTAATTGTGGTTTCAGCAGGACTATTCAAATTATTAACTAATTTATCAACATTGGTAATGGCCTGGTTTAGTGAATTAACCAATTTATTAGTATCTAAAAACAACTGCTTAAAATCTACATCTTTTAATTCATTCATAATATACTGCGCACTTTCGCTTAATCTAGTTAAAGTACTGGTAACTGCAGGAACATAAAAATTATTTGGTTGCCAATTGAGGTCTGGAATTTGATTATTTTTAGGATTAACATAATCAAACTCGAGGTAGCTAGTACCTGTTAGCCCTTGCGCTACCAATTTAATTCGTAAGCCATTAACAACCTCTTCAGTTAAAAACTTAATCAATTCTCCACTGCTTAACTTAGTGAAGAGCTTAGAGGTTATAGCTATTTTAACGTAGATCGAACGATCACGATTATCCTGAGTCTGCTCTTGTTTGTTTTGGTAAATTTCACTAGTAAAAGTTATATCACTAATATAACCAATTTGTACTCCACGATATTTTACCGGAGTACCTTCAGCTACCCCTTGAATTGACTCATCAAAATAGGTTTCAATATATACTACCGGCTGAAATAATCTATTAGCCCCAAAAATAAGCAGAGCAAAAATTATCAGCCCTATACCCACCAAAACAAAGGAACCTATTTTAAAATAATTAATTTCGTTATTGTCTTTTACCATCATTATTTACCAATCTGCTAGTAAAAAAATCTTTTACAAAAGCTTGCTCGTTACTAAGCAATTCAACAGGCTTACCTGATGCTGCTATTTTGCCATCATGCAGCAAGATAACTCTGTTTGCTATATTTAAAATCGTAACTAAATCATGGGTTACAATTACAAAAGTGATTCCCAAAATCTGAGCTAAGTTTACAACAAGTTGATCAATTTCTGAAGAACTAATCGGATCTAGCCCTGAAGTTGGCTCATCAAGAAAAATAATCTGAGGATCAAGCGCCATAGCTCGTGCTATTGCGGCCCGTTTTTGCATCCCACCACTAAGTTCAGCCGGCATATAATCGGCAAAATCTTCTAATCCGACCATTTTAAGCTTATTATGCGCAATTGCCGTTATAGCCTCCTTCGGCAATGAGGTAAGCTCCTCTAGAGGCAAAGAAACATTAGCAACAATATTCATCGAACCAAATAAAGCACTACTTTGATATAATACCCCTATCTGCCTAAGGATAGAATGGTAAAGATCGCCGCCGCTATAACTAATGCTCTTACCACCTATCAACACATCTCCCGCATACGGTTTATCTAAACCGATCAGATGGCGCAATAGAGTTGTTTTTCCGCATCCAGAGCCACCTGCTATAACAAAAATTTCTCCTGAATAAATGGCAAAATTAAGGTCATTTAAAATGGTATGATCACCATATTTTGCTACCAAGTTTTTTACTTCTACTAGCGGTTGTCTATCCATAACTAAACTCCTAGCACGTAATAAACTGAGGCAAAAATACCATCTACCACTACCAACATGATCAAACTACTAACCACCGCTTGGGTGGTAGAGCGCCCCACCGCTTTGGCACCATACGCCGTCTTTATACCATGCAGACATCCAACACTAGCAATAACCATACCAAAAACAAAAACCTTAATTAAACCTCCAACATAATCAAGAGGCAATACAGCCACATAAAGTCGATTGAAAAACGCATCCACAGTATAACCAAGGGTTAGCATCACTATTAAAGATCCCAACAATCCAAAAATAATAAAAAAAACCTCTAAAATTGGGGTAACAATTATGGTGGCGAGGACTTTTGGAATCACTAAAAACCTAACTGAGTCTAACCCAAAAGTTTTTAGGGCATCGATCTCTTGATTAATCTTCATGGTACCTATTTCTGCAGCAAAGGATGATGCGGTTCTTCCTGCCAACAAAACTGAGGTAAGTAGCGGACCCATCTCTCTGACTAATCCCAAAGCTACCAGATCAACCATATAGATTTGCACCCCAAACTCAGCAAATGATGGAGCTGCCTGAAAAGTGGAAATCAAACCAATCAAAAAACCGATTAGAGCAATGATTGGAATAGCATTTGGACCAGTATCTTGTAAAACTCTTAAAAAGTCACTTAACCTAATTTTACGGGGAAAACGAAAAAAATAAACTAGCTGCAAAAATAACTGCCCCAAAAAAATTATATTTTCTCTCACTAAATACACTACCCCAAGTGCTATTTTGCCTAAGTTTTCCGTAACTCTAGTTATAGGCAAAATATTCACCAGCACCTTATCTGGTCCTTGTTCAATATATTCAAGTAATTGATTAAATTGCTGATTAAGGTTAGTAATGGTGCATTTTCGTGAGTTTCTTAGCTGCTCTTGGTATAAGGATTTAAGCAATGCAAGACCTGATCCATCGCAATAATCTACATTGGCGCAGTCAATATTAAGATCTATAGGTTTTTGGGAACTAAGCACAGCAAAAGCTTCCGGCCAAAGGCGAGCGACGCTATCAACATCTAACCTACCAGCAAATAGCAACTTTACCTTATCTTGAGCTAGTAATTTAACTTCAACACTACCAGTAAGCATCTGTAAATCCGTAGTAGTAAAATTATCGCTATTATAACCTTAGTTGAAGTTAAATTGAATAGCTAATTAGTAATAGTGCTGGATGTAAGACTTGGCCTTTTTTAAACGCTTTATCGCTTCCCTCTAGGAAGCTATTTTTTCTACATCTTTCCCCGGGGTTACTTCACACCTTCGGTGTGTTAGCAACCCCGGGCTATAATTATCTTACCCCTTCGGGGATAATAAAAAAACACCTTAACAGGTGGTCTTTTATTTTGGTGGAGGCGGCGGGAATTACTCAATACATCCCTGTATTTCGCCCTCGCATAAAACTCTCGGGCCTGCCTACGGCAGTTGCAAAAATCGGCAATCCTGCCGATTTTGTGAACCGCTACGCGGGTTCAACTCCCGCTACAAAATAAAAAACCACCTTAACAGGTGGTCTTTTATTTTGGTGGAGGCGGCGGGAATTGAACCCGCGTCCGCAAATTCTCTACCTTTGGCACTACATGTTTAGTTCACATTTAGTTTTCGGATGCTGAACTCCAGTGAACGGGAATAACAGCAGCCTAGTTTAATTTATTACTGGTAATTGTGGTATTAAACCAACCACAACTGCAGGCTTATGAAAATGACCGTTTAGTTAAAATGCATAAGCACACTTTACAAACGGGTGTAGCGCTATTTAGGCAGCTACAGCAAACGCTTTATCGTTGGCGTTTAATTTGTTTATAGCCATATTTAACGAGTAAGACTACTTCCTCGACATGCGCCTTGGGCTTCGCCATCTACGTCGAAACCGATCGCCCCCCAATGCATATTAGATTATATCACAAGTAAGCACAAACTTCTAAAAAGAAAATAAAAAAACACCCGAAACACTAAAAACAGCATTTCGGGTGTTAAAAGCAAACAGCTAATTAAAGTTATTTAGCAATATCTTTAATCTTCTTTAAAGCTCTAATCTTAACGATATTACGAGCTGGTTTAGCTGCAAACATCATTGACTCACCAGTAAATGGATTTATACCCTGACGAGCTTTAGTTGCTGGTTTGTTAATAACCCTGAATTTTGCAACGTTAGGAATAGTAAATTCACCTGGACCACTCTTTTTCTTCAAGTGGGCTGCTACTACTTCAAACAAAACATCCAACATCTTAACGGCATCCTTCTTGCTTACACATACTTTACATGAAACAGTGCTAGCAATCTGAGATTTGTTAAAAGGTTTGGTTACTTTAATTGGACCAGAACATTGAGACTTCGTACAATCTTTTTTAACGCCTTTTACCGCCTTTTTAGCAACTTTTTTTACAGCTTTTTTTACAGCTTTTTTGACTTTTTTAGCCATATAAAACTCCAATTGTTAAAGTGAATAATATTACCTTACACAGCAAAAAACACACACATACAATACCACAAGATAAAAAATATACTAGTTTTTTCTGTAAATAATTATCATTGAGGTAATTAGCGCGCAAGGGACGAAACTAAGCAACACCCCGAAAAACAAAATATAATCTCCGTGTATGCCTGCATGCAACATCGTAAGTATCTGCATCCCACTAAGCCCAGCAAAAGTAGCCAAAGAGAGCTCTCTGGCCTTTTTGGCTCTATATATCTTGATAGCTTGAGGCACAAATAGTATAGCCTTAATCAGCATACCAGAGGTAAAAGCAACTTCAATAACATACCAAACATAGTTAACCATTCCTTCCCCCATATCACCTCTCCTTTACAATTAATAGTTTGCCATCCCAATGTAAACGAGAAAGCTCAACAGAATGCTCTTGCCAAGGATAATACTTACTCCATACCATAAACATACCATGATGTAAATCACCAGCCAAATAATCAGTACCCCCTACAAATGAGCGCTGATTATGCAACCGTTTTAAAGAAAAAATGCTCGGCAAGATATGATGACGCTCCACATCACCGATCCAAACTGGTAAATCACTATCCACCAGCTCTAAATCTGATTGCCATAGACGCAAAATAGCTACTATTCCATCATCTTTGGTAGTTTTGGTGAATAATAAAGACAATCCCCGGTTGTGATAAAGTTGGTTAAAAATGGAAAGATGACTACTAGTGGAGTTAGGAACCAAGCTCATAACCAAACGATCAAAATCTGGCTTTGACGAGTTCCTTTCCCATCCTTGCTTAGTTAAAGCTCTAATCACAGGCCCTAGATTGCCAATATAGATTAAATTTAAAGCTTCAACAGGCCTACCTAGACGATTCATACGATAAAGAGGCATCGCCTTAAGATCTAAGTCATTTTTAGTTAAATCTTTTAAGGTGGTTATTTGCTTAGGCCAAACCAAATGATAATCCTTCGCCTGCCTGCCAAACTCAATCACACTATATCCAACCCAAACAACTAATATTGCCGCTACAGCCACTCTAATAAATTCGTTCACATTAAAGTGAAAAACATGTCTACGACGATAAGAAACTGTTGCGAACAATACTAGAATAACTCCAATTAAAGCAGCGCCAATTACATCGCTTAACCAATGCGCTCCTAAATATAACCGTGAAAAAGCTATGGTTGACACCAGGAAGGTTGCAATCAGATAAACAATGGATTTTTTACTCTCTTTAAGGCCTCTAGCGATAATAACAGCTAAAAAGCCATAAATTGCTGTACCTAAAGCAACATGGGCACTAGGAAAAGAAGATGAGTGCATTTCGTAAAGAACCGCTCCAGGACGAGGCACATAGATAACGAGCTTGAGGTAAGTAGTAGCAAACCCAATCAACATCACCAAAAAAAACCAATGAATGGCGGTATACCAATTTTTTTTCCATCTTAACCATAAAAAAATTAAACCAGTCGCCGCTAGCAACATTGGCAAATCACCTAAAAAGGTAATCACTATAAAAACATTATCTAACCATTTAACTCTAATGCTACTAAGCAGATAATAGATAGCATGACTAAGTTTGGTTAAATAACCACCGTGCAACTCCTGATAAAGAGTAAAAAGCAAAACACCTAATAGAAAAAAAGCAATCATTACCAAAGTTAATTGCTGATGATTATCCGGTTCTTTAGGATCTGAAACAAAACTAGCAAATTTAGATAAAAATGGTTTTCGTTGAAAAAATCTCCAAAGCTGCATAATGTAATAATCAATCATCTGCCAAATTTGCCTAAAAAAATGCTGAATAAGCCACACCAATAGCCAAACAACAATTAACAACAATATAGCACCCACAACAAACTCAGTAGCTACTTTAGGAGGTAATTCAAGAGAGATAGCACCCAACAACACTCCAGGAATCATATAAACCACTGACCAAATCGAAGCTGAGGGTAACGCAGCCAATAAAAATCGCCCCAAAGGCACTTTAAGAACACCAGCCACCATAGGAATCATAGCTCGCATTGGTCCAACAAAACGCCCAATAAAAATACTTTTTCCGCCATGATTACTAAAAAACTTTTCACTACGCTCAAGCAACTTGGGCCACCTGGTAAAAGGCCAAAGACGATGAATCCTATTTTGAAAATACACTCCAAGAACATAGCTAACACAATCTCCCAATATAGCCCCAATAGCCGCCCACATGAAAGTAGTGCCAGCTGGAATAATAGAGGAACCGATTAAAAACCCAATTGCAGGCATAGTAATAGCGCCAGGCATAATCACCCCAATTACTGCCATAGACTCTAAAAAAGCCACAACAAATGCTGATAAACTACCAATATAGGGGTGAAGACGAAAAAATTGTACTATTGACTCAATGCCAACACTATCAAAACCGAACATAATCACCTACGTCTTTTAATAACACTGGTTCTAAACATATCAAATAACCAGCAATATGGTCAATCAAATACTAATAGTCCACCCCAACCAAATATAACCCACACGACGGAGCTGTAATTGATGCTAATTTTCTATCCCTTGCAAGTAAAACTTCTCTAACCCAAATTGGCGGGCGTTCACCAGTTCCTACTTTAATCAAGGACCCAACTATATTACGCACCATATGCAATAAAAAAGCATTAGCCTTAATATCGATATTAACCATTCCAGCACCACGTGTAACCTCTAAAAAAGTAACTTTACGCATCGCACTTTTTGACTGGCAACCGCTACCTCTAAAAGAGGAAAAATCGTGCCCTCCAATTAAATAACTTCCTGCTTCAGCCATCAACTTTTCATCCAACTGATATTTGCACCACATGGCACGATTACGCAACAAAGCTGGAGCAATAGCATTATTATAGATTACATAACGATAGTGACGAGAAATTGCGCTATATCTTGCATGGAAATTTTCATCGACCTGACGTGCCCATATAACTCGAATATCAGCTGGCAAGTTGCTATTACAACCTAGAATCCACGCATGATTATAACGATTAGCATTAGTATCAAAATGCACGACTTGACCAAAAGCATGCACTCCAGCATCAGTCCTACCAGCACAGACAGTTACTATCTGCTCGTTAGCTACTTTACTGACAGCTGCATCCACAGCACCTTGAATAGTAGATAAATTTTGCTGGTACTGCCAACCATGATAAGCAGTACCATCATACTCTATACCTAGCGCAATCTTCACCTATACTCCTCGCAAAAAAAATCTTTAGATTCATTATATTAAGCGCTCGTAATAGATTCTAACTCCCGAATTTAGGATAATCCAGATTACTATTTGTCTGGGTGCTTAAGTTGATCAATCATAGCTTTAGCTTCTTCTTGCTCATCATCTGTTCCATGAGCTAGAACCTCATAAAGCACTGATTGTGCTTGGCTATTGTGCCCCATTTCAATATAAGCCCTGGCCAAATTCAATTTAGCAGCATTACTATTTTCACTATCAATTAGACCAAGTTCATCTTTATGGGAAACCGAAGGTGCGCTAGGATAGTTAGCAATCGAGATAACAGATTTTCGGTTATAGCCGGTAACCAAATAGATCAATATCAGCAAAAGCAAAATAATCACTCCTGAGATAATCGCTATAAACAGTTGTACTCCTAAGTAATTTTTTGCTCTATCAGCATATTGTTGCAATTTGCCATAAAACCCAGAGCTATATTTCTTTTCTACTGTAGCTTCACCGCTTTCTAATTTAGCTAAACGCTCTTCAAGCCCAATAATTTTAGTTTGCATCGCACTATTTGCACTTTCAAGCTCAGCAATCCGTTCTTCTTGAGTTTTAGTTGGCGGCTCTTTGTTATCTGCTTGAGAATTAGGCAAAACATTTGGTGCACCATTTGACAATAATTGATCAAGATTCACAGCCTGATTACTACCAGCCATAGACTCTTGTTCAGTTTGACTGCTGCCATTAGCATTATCACTTATATAACCAGCTGAGGTTGGATCTTGATTATGCGTATTAGTCGACACCACGGAATCTTCAGCATAAACATTTCCTACTAAAACACATACAAATATTAAAATATTAATAATTAATTGCATAAAATCCTCTTTATCTAATAAAATTCTCAATTGTTAGTTTACTAAAAATTTATAGTGATATTGTACTTGAATATTCAAAAAAAACATCCCTATTAACATAAAATAATCCAAAATTTCTTTTTCTGATAATTCGGGCAAATAGTACTAGCTGCGTTATAACAGAAAAAAGCACTCTATTTTAATTATTAAGCAAAAATCAATTACTATCTCTTAAATGATATGGTATTGGCTGACTTTATACCCCAATATCTCTTATGTCCATATCACAACTAAAACAAAAACTTCTGTCTTTAGATTTTTGGATTTATACATTTCTTACTTATATATCAGTAAGTTACTGCAATCTTCCACCAACCCCCTGGTTATATTATACCTATAAATCATCTATCTATGTTATTTCAATAAATTTTTTTCTGTGTATAATTTTTACTTAAAAGCTTATAGAGTATAAAAATATCTTTGCCAGTTTGGTAACAATAGGTTCAAATAAATCCATGAAAAATTTTATCCACATCAAAAAATCTGAAGCCTCACTTTTCTTAAAAACATTTTCAATTCTGACGCTAACTATATCGATTCATAAAATTCTCAGGGTACTTAAAGATACTATAGTAATTACCGACCCAAATATAGGAATTCAGCTTATCCCATTTCTTAAAACATGGGCTTTCATACCAATATCTATATTAGCAATAAAAGGTGTTTATATTTGTAAAAAAAAATATTCATACAAAACTACGTATGGGATTGTATTGGCACTTTTTATGATTATTTTTAACAGCTATATTTTCTTGATTAGACCTTTTGAATCATCTTTTTTAGATAACATTAATCCTACTAACCCTCTTATTTACCCTTATCTAAAAGGCTTTTATTTAATGCTCCATTATTGGCCGCTTAGTTTGTTTTATGTAGCTTGCGATCTATGGCCCATAATAATGTTCTCAATGTTATTTTGGATCTATATTGATGAAATTATTTCTTTAGATCAAGGAAAAAGGTTCTTCCCGCTTTTTTCTATTGATATTGGTGGAATTATGTTAGCGCCCACCGTAATTTTAGCATCATATATCTCTGGAGGATCCTGGGAAATACAATTAGACTTATTGATGGCCTTGGTTTTTATTTTAGCCATTATGTTATGGATATTGTTTAATAAATTATTTAAAACTCACGAGATCTCTCCTATTAATATAAAACCAAAACAAGATCAAAACAATAAATCATTTATAAAAAATCTAGCCAACTTGACAAGCCATTCTTTTATTTTTCATATTGCACTTGTCGTATTTGTTTTTGAGTTTACCGACACCATTTTCGACCTTTTATGGAAAGGCATTTTGTTTGAATATATACCAAATCCTGAAAAATTTAGTATTTATTTGTCCAGTATACCTACTATATCTGGAATATTAGCTACTATTACTGCCATCTTTTTCTCAACAAAGTTATTACATAAATTATCTTGGATTCATGTTGCGATTATCGCACCATTGCTTTTTGGCTTCCTGAGCTTATGTTTTTTCCTGAGTTATTTTTTTCCCGTTCTGACC
>CAZTPH010000005.1:20080-23235 GCA_964614705.1 uncultured Coxiellaceae bacterium | reverse complement strand
CTTATGGTAAAATCTCAAAATAACAAAGAGTGCAATATGTGGTGGCCTTATACATCCAATTGCTTTTTTTAGTCTTATCGATTAGAATGCGGCAAACACATGACATGGAGAAAGACCTATGCATAGATATATAAAGACCGCTATTATCACTATCGCTTTGTCTGGATTATTCACATCGGCATTAGCGCAAGACAGATTCATTGTTAAGTATAAATTAACCAAATCGCAAGAAGATTATTTATCATCTCACCGCGGCGCTGATAAAAAAGAAGCGGAAGAGAAAATCAGAAAAGAGTTGATGAAAAAATTTTCAGAAACACAATTAGCTGCGTTGTCGATGGCCACCAACAAAATAACCGGTCTATCAGCTGAAATTAAAGTAAATGACGCTCACTCTTTAGCTACTGGTGCTCATGTTATTAGATTAAGTGAAGATCTAGATAAGACACAATCAGAAGAGTTTATAAAGAATGTTCTACAAGATAATAGCGTCGACTATATTGGAGAAGATCTATTGTTACAGCTTATAGATTAGCCAATATCAGAAGTGTTTTTAAAAATTACCCTATTGTTATTATATTCTTATTACCGCTTTAATTAGGTACGATGATAAACTATGCTCCAATTTAGATTGCTGCAATAATCGATCAATGGTTTTGCCTAACTTAATTAAATCATCTTTGGCCTTTTTAACCCCAACTATCTCAGGATAAGTAGGTTTATTCATCATTTGATCGGTTTTAACATTTTTACCAAGCTTCTTGGAATCACCCTCGATATTGTCAAGGTCATCTCTAATTTGAAAAGCCACACCAATAGTTAGCCCTAATTTTCGCAAAACACCTAGGCGGGCATCTTGATCGTGTCCAGCGGCGACAGCAGCAAGTTGGAGCGCAGCACTAATTAACTCTCCAGTTTTTAATTGATAAAGAGCTATAATTTGTTTTTTATTTGGCTTGCTAGCTGGATGGAGATCCAAATATTGACCAGAAGCCATTCCAAGCAATCCAGAAGCTTGCGCTAAGATTTTAATCATTTTAACTTTTTGTTGGTCCGTTAAATTATGATCACCACTTAAAGTTTCAAACGCCAAAGTAAGTAGAGCATCTCCTACTAAAACTGCAGTAGCTTCATCATAAGCAAGATGGCAGGTTGCTTTTCCTCGACGCAAACTGTCGTTATCCATAGCTGGTAGATCATCATGAACCAAAGAAAAAGAGTGGATCATTTCCAGTGCAATAGCTGCACTATCTAGCTTTTCTAACCCTACATCGTAAATGGAGCCCACCACATATACTAGCAAAGAACGAAATCTTTTCCCTCCCCCAAGCACCACATACCTCATAGCCTGAGTAAGTTTACTAGCATGTTTTGACTGCTGAACTGATAAGGTTTTATCTAATAATCGCTCTAGTCGAATGAGGCAGTTAGTTACAATCTTTTTAGGAATGCCATTAATCTTCATTATCATCTTGGTTAAAATTACTCAAGGTTTTACCAGTTAAAATTTTAACTTGTTGACTGGCAGTGTTTAACGCCCCCTGACACTCTTTGGTGAGCGTAACCCCTTCGGCAAAAAGCGCAAGAGATTTTTCTAGCTCAACACCTCCCTTTTCCATAACACTAACAATTTCTTCTAATCTTTTTAACGAAGCTTCAAAATCAAATTTATTAATTGTTTTTTTGGTGCTCATAATTTTTTTTAGTTGCAATATAAGTATAAATTGGTGGCACGATAAAAAGAGTAAAGATAGTGCCAATTAACATGCCACCTACGATTACCCAGCCTATCTGATGGCGACTTACTGCTCCTGCTCCTTGCGCAATCGCTAGCGGTACCGCTCCAAGCACCATCGCAGCAGTAGTCATCAAGATCGGACGAAGCCTGATTACTGCCGAAGCAATAATCGCTTCTTTAATACTTTTACCAGTCTCTTGCAATTGGTTGGCAAACTCTACCATCAAAATACCATGCTTACTAATTAAACCAACCAAAGTGATCAACCCAATCTCTGAGTAGATATTGAGAGTGGTACGAGTAAAATACATAACTAAAAGAGCGCCGAACATCGAAAGAGGAATGGTGAAGAGCACAATTAATGGATCACGAAAACTTTCAAATTGTGCTGCCAAAACCAAAAAGATAAAAATTATGGCAAATAAAAAGGTAAACAACATCTGATTCCCAGTTTGCAGATAAAGCCTAGATTGACCAGAATAATCTACTTTGATGTTACTAGGAGCAACTTTCTTGATCGTATCTTTAAAGAAATCTATGGCCTGACCTAAAGTATATCCTGGCACCACTCCTGCACTAATTTTCATCGATCTCATCTGTTGAAAATGCTCATAACTTTCCGGAATTACACTTTCACTTATCGATACTATATTTTTCATCGACACTAAGGAGTTGCTAGCCGTTCGCAAATACAAATTATCCATGACATCCGGTGAATTACTAATTTCAGGAAAAAGCTGTGGCACAACATCGTAACTACGACCATTAATACTAAAACGTCCAGTTGTCGGCTGACCAAGCATTAGATTGATTGCGTTGCCAATATCTTTAACGCTTATCCCAAGCACACCAGCTTTATTATGGTCTATCTTAATTCCAAGCTGAGGTCGGTCTAGTTTTGGTTCAACTCTGACGTTAAACAACCTTGGATTGGTCATCGCAACACCAAAAATCTTTTGAGCCACCTCGTTTAATTGATTATAGTCTCCCAAGGTTTGTAGCTCAATTTCAATTGGATCGCCACTACCTGCTCCAGGTAAGTTAGATGGGTTAACTGGAAACGCTAATATCCCAGGAATTGCCCAAAATTTAGGAAAAAGTTCGGCAATAATTTGATCCACTGAGCGTTTACGTTCTGACCATGGTTTTAATACCATAAGTGCGACCCCAAAATTTGGTGCCGTACGCCCAAAACTAGTACCATTGATAATCAGATGATTAGATTGTTCTTCGGTACTCGCCAACATAGGCTCAATTACAGCAGAGTATTTTTTTAGATAATTAATATTAGCTGAGGTTGGCGCCATAATTGGTGCAACTAGATACCCCTGGTCTTCTTTAGGCGCTAATTCTTTTGGAATGATGTAATATAACATTCCTGTTGCCACCAAAACTATTGGTAAAATAGCAATGGTTT
>CAZTPH010000005.1:0-20070 GCA_964614705.1 uncultured Coxiellaceae bacterium | reverse complement strand
GTTTAATAGATTTCTCATTATTATTCATCGACCATTTAATACTTTGTTCAACCAATGTTCATATTTAACTAAAACATGATTAAAAATATTATGAGCACGATCACTGGTTTTTGATCCAGCTAGATTACTAGGCAGCATAATCTTTGAGCACATCATTGGCGACAAGGTAAGCGCCACAAAACCAGAGATAATAACTGCACCGGCCAAAGTAAAAGCAAATTCTTTAAATAATGAGCCAACTAATCCTGTAAGAAACCCGATCGGCGCATAAACAGCTGCCAAAGTAAAAGTCATCGCAATAATAGCAAATTGAATTTCGCGAGCCCCAATTAATGAAGCCTCAAGCGGAGATTTACCTTCAGAAATATGACGATGGATATTTTCTGTTACTACAATTGCATCATCTACCACCATCCCAATAGCTAACACCATCGAGAGGAAGGTAATTGTATTAAGCGAATAATCTAGAATATACATAAAGATGCATACTCCGATTAGAGACAAGGGAATAGCAACTACTGGAATTAATAGAGTTCGCAGTGACCCCAAAAACAAAAATACTACCAAAATTACACATAACGTAGCTTCAAGAATGGTTTTCTTAACTTCTTTAATTGATTCGGCGATAAATTTAGAACTATCCCACATGATTTGGGCATCAATACTTTTAGGTAAAGCTTGAACCAAGGTAGGCAATAATTTCTTGACCTCGGCAGTTATATCTAGGGGATTGGCTGTAGACGCAGGGGTAACCGAGATAGCGGCCCCATCTTTACCGTTAATCCAAACTGACAGATCGGCGTATTTAGGACCTAGTTTAGCCTGACCCACATCTTTGATTCGCACCAGATTACCATCCTGCTGGCGAATTACTAAATGGTCGAATTGTTGGCCAGTGGTAGACTCACTAAAAGTCTTTACAGCTAATTCTTGTAGGGACGTTTTTAATATCCCTCCTGGAGCTTGCAAATTTTGAGTAAGCAAAGTGTTATTAATATCGGTTGGAGTAACATTGTGCGATGCCATTAAACGATGATCTAACCAAATTCTCATCGCGTAGGTAGGACCAAGCACTTGAGCCTGACCAACTCCTGGCAATGTCTGCAACTGAGGTTGAATTACTCTATTTAAATAATCTGTGATTGCCTCTGTTGGTAGTTCTTTACTAAAAAATGACAAATAAAGAGTTGGACTTGAGTTTGGATCATTTTTCGAAATAACTGGATCGTCAATATCTGTGGGCAATTTGTTGCGAACAGAATTTACCTTAGAGCTAACATCAGCCACAGCCACATCAATATCATGCCCTAATTGAAAGTAAACTGTAACAGTACTGGTACCAATGGCACTGCCTGAGGTTATATAATCAATACCATCCACTCCACCAAGAGCATTTTCTATTGGAGTAGTAACAAAACCTTCCATTAACGCAGCATCAGCACCAGCATAAGTAGTGGTAACGCTTACTACCGATGCGTCTATTTTAGGGTAAAGTCTTATCGGTAAATCAAAGTAAGAGCGTAAACCAACCAGCAAAATAACCAAACTTAAAACGGTTGATAATACCGGCCTACGAATGAATAGATCAGTAAAAGACATAATTTGTTTCCTTAGTTCATATTCACAATTGGAGCAGGCTCAACTTTATCGGCATCAATAATCTTAATTTTATTAATAGCCGTATTCTGCTGATCTATTTTTGAGTTACTGATCTCAGATTTTTTGATTGATTTTGCCGATGGTTTATGACTTGGTTTGCTTGCAGCAACATTATTCTCTTGAGATTTTAGGTCAGATACTAACCAAGAGTTTATCTCTTGTAGGTCAATTACTCTTAGTGAACCAGTTAGCCGCTTTAAAGTTAATAATTGCATTATATATTCGTGTTTATCTTTGGCATATCCGGTTTGAGCTTCAAAAAGTTTACTCTGGGCAGTTAAAATATCTGTCATGGTATTTTTGCCAACTGAATAACCTGCTTGCATCGATCTTAAAGCACTAGCCGCTGATTTGATTGCTTGTAGACCTGCTTTAATCTTGCTGATACTAGCTATGATACTTAAGTATGATTGCCTTGTCTTACTCAAGACTTCACGATGAGCCTTCTCTTGCTGTGAAATAGCTCCTTGATATTGGTAATCCGCTTGTTTTGTGCTTGCCATAACGCCACCACCTTGAAAGATTGGGATAGCTAACTCAGCCCCAACTGAAGCAGATTTTGAGCGATTAAAAAGCTCTTTCTCGGCATTAGTTTGATAGTTATATGCATAACCACCGGTTGCAGTTAATGTCGGCAAATGCCCAGCATTTTTTAATTTTACATTTTCTCTAGCTGCGATTGTATTATAATTAGCAGCAAGTAATCCGAAGTTCTGTCGCTCTGCGGCTTTAGCCCAAGCATCGATATTGGCTGGTTCTGGCGATAGCAGTGGAAATTGATCTTTTAACGGAGATAAATTTTTATATCTTACACCGGTAGTTTCTCCCAATGACTCAAGCTTACTATCCAAATCATTTTTTGTAGCTATCTCAGCTGCCACAGCGGTTTCATAATCACTGCGGGCTTGCTCAAAGTCTGTAATTGCCGTAAGCCCAACATCATATTTATGTTTAGATTGAATAAATAGACGATGTTTGGCTTCTTTATCTGATTCTGCATATAGCAAATTCTCTTGAGCTAACAATACTACGAAATATTTCTCGGCAACTCGTGATAATAGTAGCTCCTCTTGCTCTAAAAACGTCGCCTGAGCACTTTTAGCAACTGCTTGTGACTGCCATACTGCTGCTAACTTGCTAAAATCAAAAATAACCTGCTGAAATGTAAACTTATATCCAGATGAGTTGTTGTAAAACTCACTAAAGTCACCAGGGGCTTCAACATTATTCCTTGCCCTACTAGCACTAACACTAGCGGCGATTTGAGGCAACAAGGCAGACTTTCTAATTGCCAAAGTTTCTTTATTGGCTAGCCACTCGGCTCTTGCGGCTTTAAACTCTGGATCACTTCTAAGCGCATCTTTATAGACATCAAGAAGATCAGCAGCATAAATGCTACTTGCAGACAAACTGCAGCAAAATACCACTATATAAGCTAATCCATGGCGCTTGGTCATATCCCGTCTCCAAAATATTAATTTTTAATCAAAAAGCTACTAAATACTGGGAAGCTTTGTCTTACGCCCAGCAGTCAGCTTGAATATAGCATAAAGAGGAATAGTAAGCAAAAGAAAGGCAGTAAGAGCAAAGATTACCTCTTTACTTGATCCCATAATAGCTATAAATGAATATAATGCCGCCACAATGGCAACCGATAGATGCCAAATATTTTTACGCCCTAACATCTCTCTCGGCAGAATAATTATCTGGGCAATAGCAGTATAAAAATACGACAACACCTCGGCTGTAGTTGCCGCCAAAATTAGCAACTCGAATTGATCAATAAGATTCAAATAATCACTGGCAAATATCAACAGCGTTATAAAAAAAGAGGTGGTAATTAAACCGACAATTGGAGTGTTTCTGCTAGTGCATTTGCCAAACACCTTAGGAAATATCCCATCATGCGCTGCTGATAGAGGTATCTGAGCTGCAACCAATACCCAACCATTTAAAGCACCAAGACAAGCACAAACTGCACCAAAAGCAACAAAAAATCTGCCCCAAGGACCTAAAATTATCTCGGCTGCCGAAGCAAATGGAGAGGTAGAATTAACCAATACCTCATTCGGTAACATACCAAATACTGCTGTGTTACTAAGAATATAGATTAAAGCAGCAAACGCCGTACCAATAATTGTAGCTAAAGGAATATTGCGTTTGGGGTTATCTACAGAATCTGATGGCACTGCTGCAGACTCTATCCCAATAAACAGCCACATAGTAAGAATAATTCCAAAGGAAAAGGCAGAAAAATTCGACTTCGATGAAACATTAAAGCCCGCAACCAAATAGTCAGGATTAAAATAATACCAACCAACCGTTCCAACTATAATTAATGGTGCAAATTTCAAAATTGAGGTAACAATCTGAATGGATCCAGCTAAGCGAATTCCTAGAATATTGATCACTGTTGGTATCCAGATTACCGCCAACGTAGTTAAGGTTTTAGAAGTGGGATTATTTAAAACCGGAAAGAAAATATCAATATAACCAAGTGCTGCAACCACAACCGCGGCATTCCCCACCCAAACTCCTACCCAGTAGTAATATGCAGTTTGAAACCCCATATATTCACCAAAAGCGGTTCCAGCATAGGCATAAGGCCCACCATTTTTGGGAACTAACACGCTCATTTTAGAAAATACCAAAGCTAAAGCAAGAGCTCCACAAGTGGTAAATATGAGCGAAACTAAACTTATGCTGCCAACTCTAGCTAAACCTGCTGGCAGCAAAAATGCTCCAGATCCAACCATATTGCCAGTTACCAGAGCAATTAACATCCAAAGACCGAGTTTATTACGCATATTTAAAACCTAAAAGTATATAACTACCAACCGAGCATACTAGATATTCATTTATTTTTAAATATGCTAAACAATTAATTTTATCCTGTATTGTATATTAATAACTCTAAAGCTAGGCTAGAGCTATGAACATTAAAAAAATATTAGGATTTAATCTAATCGAGCTATTAATTGTTCTCAGCATAATTGGAATTTTGACTGGGATTGCTTACCCTAGCTATCGAAATCATTTAAATAGAGGAAGACGTTTAGAAATTGTTGCTGTTCTTTTAGAGCAAGCTGCAATCATAGAACACGATTATGTTAGTAACCATAGTTATACCAAAAACATACTTAGAAAAAACTCTACTAAACATTACGAACTGACGTTAGATGCCGATCAAGATAGCTACAAAATTACCGCTAAATTAAAAAATCATCAACCTGACCATCAAATCTGCGATGAATTAACTATCGATCAAAATGGCAACAAAATGCCGATTGAGTGCTGGAGATAGAGCCATCCTAAATCTCTATGATTTTTCCTTTTTTAAAATATCGATGATCAACATGATAGCACCGATTGAAATGGCAATATCGGCAAAATTAAAGGTTGGATAGTGCCAATGGTTAAAATGAAAGTCGATAAAATCGATTACCATATGATAAAAAACCCGGTCGTGAAGATTCCCCAATGTGCCACCTAACACCAGAGCCAAAGCGATCCTTAACCAGCCATAATGTTCTTTTACTTTTATCTGCCATAAAATAATAAAAACACTAACTCCGATCGCAATGCTAACAAAAAGCCATTCTTGCCATCCGCCAGCCTGGTTCAAAAAGCTAAAAGCCGCACCGGTGTTAAAAATAAAATACCAATTTAAAAATGGTAAAATCTTAACTGGTTCTTCCAAAATAAGAGTATTTAAAGCCAAATATTTAGTGACTTGATCTACAGCTAACACCAAGATCACAATCAACAACCACCAGTTATTTTTAAGTAATTTTGTCATAATTTTTTTGGGGTTGATCGTAAGCCGGATTCTGTCGTGGACGATCATTTATCTAGGATGGATATTGCTATCCACCTCAAGCAACCTACCCGAATCTCTGATGTGGGCACATCTGGAAAAATAAATTTTCCTTAAGATTCCTATTTGGTCTTGCTCCAAGAGGGGTTTGCCATGCCGTTATTGTTACCAATAACGCGGTGTGCTCTTACCACACCTTTTCACCCTTACCTTGACATTAATATAATAATGTATTGGCGGTATATTTTCTGTGGCACTTTCCGTAGATTTGCATCCCCCAGATGTTATCTGGCTCTTTGCCCGATGGAGTCCGGACTTTCCTCTTGAGGTTTAATTAAAAACCATCAAGCGACCGTCTGATCAACCCATATTAATCATAGCATAAATTTACGCTAAAGATAGCTTTATTTAGCCTCTTTATCAGGGCTGCCTCATTTAAATTTAACATATAAATAAATTAGCATATTTCGCTCGTTAATTGATCCTAAATTAAATGAGGCGTCCCTAGCCCCTTTATTGGTTTACTGAAACCCGAATCAAATTTTTAGAAAGCGCTTTATCTAGAGTGATTACGTTTTAAAGGCAACAGGCTGCTTGCCTTCCTGCTCCTTGCCATCCCTGGCCCACAGGTGCCTAAAAACGTAACCACTCTAGGTGGTGGCATTATTTTAAGCTTGTTTTTTAGTTTTCAGCAGCCTCTTTATATATTAAATTTAAGCAGTACTGCCTTATTTATATATAACTATAAATCTGCATTTAGGGCTATACACAATCTTGAATAATAAAATTACTATTTTTAGGCAAATAATCTTCGATGGTATTAAGATTATCTTGGGTGAGTAAATTTTTATCCCACGTTGTTCTAAACAGATATCTGACCCGGCTATTTGTTATCACGGCAATACTCTTTTCAATATCTGCAATAGCAACCTTTGCACCAGCTAACTGATGATACAGAGGGAAAGGAGCCTTGATGTCCATAGCAACATAATCAACCAAATTATCATCGAGTAATTTTTTAAGCATTATAGGGTTGGTACCGTTGGTATCCAATTTTACCTTATAATCAAGATTTTTTATTTGCCGTATAAATGGATATAAATCTTGCTGTATTGTTGGTTCCCCGCCGCTTATTACCACACCATCCAACCTACCTTGTTTTGCTTTTAAAAAACCAAAGATCTGTTCAATGGAAATTTGCTTGGCGGTTCTAGCTAATAACTTTTTGTTATGACAATAAGGACAGCGAAAGTTACAGCCAATGGTAAAAATAATAGCCGCGCAGCACCCTGGATAATCACTAAGAGTAAATGGATACAGACCACCAATTTTCATCTAACTTTCTACCTTATATAGTTTGCGTTCGGCAAACTCTGCTTGCTTGCCAATATTCCACTGTTGCACTGGACGATAATAACCAACCACTCGGGAATAAATTTCAGTTTTTTGACCGCAGGTTGGGCAGGCTGGATATTGACCAGCTATATAACCATGCGAAGCACACACTGAAAAAGTCGGGGTAATGGAAAAATATGGCAGGCGATAATTATCACATATCTTTTTTACAAAGTTCTTTACCGCATCAGGATTGGCACAAGCTTCACCAAGAAAAACATGCACCACCGTTCCTCCGGTATATTTGCTCTGTAACTCATCTTGTAAATCTAACATCTGAAAAATATCATCAGTAAAATTTACTGGTAATTGCGAAGAATTAGTATACACATAATCCCCACTTTTTATTTGCAATTTATGTTTGATCTCTGGATATTTCTTTAGATCTAGATTTGCTAATCGGTAAGATGTAGCTTCAGCTGGAGTTGCTTCTAAGTTATAGTTGTGATTGGTCTCTTGTTGATATTTGATTAAGACTTTACGCATAAAATCCATCACTTCAAGAGCAAACTGCTGTCCCTTCTGTGTTCCTATATTCTCGCCTAACAAAAGCTCACATGCTTCATTTAGCCCGACAATACCAATGGTAGAAAAATGGTTAAACCAATAGCTATCGTATCGTGCTTTTATAGCGCGAAGATAAAATTTAGTGTATGGATATAAACCAACATTGGTTAGCTTTTCTAGAGTTTTTCTTTTTATTTCTAGAGTATTTTTTGCTAGCTCCATCAGAGCTTCAAGGCGTACTAAAAAATCCTGTGTATCTTTTGCCAGATACCCGATGCGCGGCATATTAATAGTAACTACCCCTATCGAACCAGTTAAAGGATTGGCGCCAAATAAACCACCACCGCGTTTTTCTAATTCACGATTATCAATGCGTAATCTGCAACACATCGATCTTACGTCGTCAGGCGACATATCAGAATTAACAAAATTAGCAAAATAGGGAACGCCGTATTTTGCAGTTACTTCCCACAACCTATCTAAATTGGTATTTTGCCATGGGAAATCTTTAGTAATATTGTAAGTAGGGATTGGAAAGGTAAAGATTCTGCCGTTTGCATCTCCTGCAGCCAAAACTTCGAGAAAAGCTTGATTAAAAAGATCCATTTCATTTTGAAAATCTCCATATACTGCGTTTTGTGGCTCCCCGCCAATAATAACTGCTTGTTCTTTTAAGTGACCAGGTACTTTAAGATCGATAGTAACATTGGTAAACGGCGATTGAAAACCAACTCTGGTTGGAACATTGACGTTAAAAATAAACTCCTGCATTGCCTGCTTAACTTCTTTATACGATAAATTATCGTATCTAATAAATGGTGCAAGCAGTGTATCAAAGTTGGAAAATGCCTGAGCACCTGCAGCTTCTCCTTGAAGGGTATAAAAGAAATTTACTATTTGACCTAAAGCGGTACGAAAATGTTTCGGTGGTGCGCTAGCTATCTTACCGACAACACCAGTAAAACCAGAACAGAGCAAGTCTTGTAAATCCCAGCCCACACAATATACAGATAACACACCAAGATCATGCAGGTGAAAATCTCCAGATAAATGTGCTGCTTTTACATCCTCAGGATAAATTTTGTTCAGCCAATAAGTTTTGCTTACTTCATTAGCAATATAGTTGTTTAACCCTTGCAAAGAAAATGCCATATTGCTGTTTTCATTAACTTGCCAATCCAAATCTTGTAAATAATCATCGATTAAATTTACTTGTGATTTATTAACTAATTCTCGAATATTGGCATGCTGTTCCCGGTATAAAATATAAGCTTTGGCGGTTTTTTTATAGGTGGTGTTTAATAAAATCTCTTCAACGATATCTTGAATTTGCTCTACACTGATCGCTTGGCTAGATGAAAACTGCCGCAGAACAGCTATAACTTTGCTAGTCAACTGCTGGGCTACATCTGGTCCAAATTCTGCAGTTGCTGATCCTGCTTTTAAGATGGCCTGCGTGATTTTGTTATCATCAAAAGCTGCAGCCCTTCCATCACGCTTGCTGATAATTCCAAAATTATGATTAATCTTCATATCTTCCTCTTAATAAATAAAAATGAGGAAGCACCCAAAGACGGCGAAAATAGGCACATCTCTGCATTTCTCCCTCGGAAATTACAGTTAATGTGTGTCATTGGCAGGTATTCGGGCTTATAGGCTAAAACCTACTAATCACAGCTTCCCAGTTTTATCCAGTGCTTATTGTGATGTTCGTTCCTAATTACCGCTGCGGGGCAGCGCTGAATTTTCATCAGCTTCCCTCTTGCGAGGCTTGTTAAAGCTAACCAATAACTACTAGCTGGTCATTTTATACCATTACCAACGGTAGTAAAGGTAAAGATCAAAAATTATTTAAAATTAATATTGTAACAATTTTTCATATAGTTAACGCTGCAGCTTGTTGGCTAACAAATCTTGAAAATTCCAAACTCCCTTAACCGTAGCTGACCACTCGGCCGCAAGTAGCGCGCCAGAGGCAAAACCATCTCTAGTATAAGCCTCGTGTTTAATTACAATTTTGTCTACCTGAGATTCATATCCAACCTCATGGACACCCCTAATCCATCCACTGCGAACAGAAACTGGGTTCACCTTTTTTTTAAAACCAGCCTGTAGAATATTAGCAATACTTTTGGCGGTTCCTGAAGGAGCATCTTTCTTTTCATGATGATGCATCTCAAGCAGATAAGGATCATACCCACCAACTTCAGCCAGTAGTTTTGAAGCATTTTTTAAAATTGTGAAGTAGATATTTGCCCCTAGCGAAAAATTACTCCCAAAAACCAACGTTTTTTGGCGCTGGTTAAAATAATCAAACACATCTTGTTTAATCTCATCCCAACCGGTAGTTCCTATTACCGCAGCCTGACAATTATCCGCAATAATTTTATAGTTACTGGCGAATGCTTTGGCATTAGTAAAATCAATACAAATCGTGTCTTTAATTACATCAGGATTTAATGAATTTTTAGAATTAAATTTATCAGTAATTTGGTGCTTATGCGCTATAGCCAAATTATGAATCATCTGCCCCATTTTGCCGTAACCAATTAGCGTTAGTTCCATAATACTTCTCCAAACAATTTTTTAGGTTAAATGCATTTTATTCGCAACCAAATACTCGGCATTTAAAATTGCAGCTCCTGCAGCCCCGCGAATAGTGTTATGCCCTAAAACGGTAAACTTCCAATCTAAAACCTCACATGGCCGTAATCTTCCAACAGCTACAGTCATCCCCTTACCCAGATCAAGATCTAATAACGGCTGCGGTCTATCCGGTTCATTAAAATATTTAACTATCTCATCTGGTGATGATGGTAATTTGATTCTTTTTAAACTTTGTAATGCACTAACTATAGATTTTGCATTGGCTTTTTTCACGGTGCTAAATGCTACATTTAAAGTATGACCATCATATACCGGCACACGATTGCAAGCAGCAGAGATCTTAAAGTTAGCCTCCTTAATCTTGCGATTATGGTAGTCACCAAATATCTTGGTGGTCTCGGGTAATATTTTTTCCTCTTCATCTTTAATGTAGGGAATAACATTGCCTAAGATATCCATTGCCGAAAAGCCAGGATACCCAGCTCCAGAAATAGCTTGCATCGATGTGACAAAAACATTCTTTAAACCAAACTTTTTGAAAATGGGGAAAAGAGCTATAGCCAACATCATAACTACACAATTAGGATTGGTAACGATAAAACCAGCGGTTTTTTGCTGTTGCAATTTAATTAATTTGAGATGATCAGCATTAAGCTCGGGAATCACTAGCGGTACATCATGATCTAAGCGATGATTCTTAGAGTTACTGATTACTATATGACCCAGCTTTGCATAGTGCTTCTCTACCGCCCCTGCAACAGATGAATCCAAACCAGAAAATAAAATCTTAGGCATTAGCTGATCAAAAACCCTTTTGATCTTTAATTTTTTAATGCCATTTGCCAGAGGAACCGGCTCCTTCCAGTTAATATGCTCACCATATTTTTTCCCGGCTGAACGTTCTGAAGCCGCTAATTCTGTAACCGTAAACCAAGGATGACCTGCTAGCAACGCAATCAATTTCTGTCCTACAGCCCCGGTTGCACCTAAAATACCAACTGATAATTTTTTCATACTGAATCCTCGCTGCATAACAACCGATCGTGTAGTTGTTGAGCAATATCCCACAACTGCTCTTTAGCAACAATTATAATGGAACTAAGTGCGGTTGGCGATGAAAACAGGTGGTTTTTATCAAGTACAGTTAAAGATTTTAAAATCTCATTTGCCTCGCCTAAAACACTAATCAATGCCTGCTCATCGGCAACGATACTTTCAAGATGCCCGGGTAATTTAGCAACTATCTCATTAACATCAATGTCGGAATTAAAAATAACAACCGCCTGATTATCATCTATTTTATAGAAAAATGGCTCGTCAGCAAAAGATTTAAACCAATGATCTATTTGCACCTCGAAATCTTTGCAGCTATCTTGGTCACTAGCAACTATCTTGATTATCTTAATATTTTCTTTGCAGGCAATAGCAAACTCAGTCGCTTTACTTTTATGATCAATTATCGTTCCAGTTTGATGTGAATTTTGATTAATAGAATTAAGTATTTTGACCGGAATATTTTTGCTTGCAGCGGGAATAATGGTTAGGGGATGGATAACTTTAGCACCAAAATATGAGAGCTCTGCAGCTTCAGCGAAAGATATTTTATCAATCAATTTGGTATTCGCTATCTTTCTAGGATCAGAGGTCATAATACCATCAACATCAGTCCAAATTTGAATTTCGTCGGCATCCATTAACATGCCAATAATAGCTGCGCTATAATCTGAACCTTCTCTGCCCAAGATCGTGGTAGAACCATCCAAAGTAGATGCAATAAACCCTTGCGTCAAAACAACCTGATTTTGATTAAGATAGGTATTTAAATGATCAGGAACTTTTTTCAGCATATAATCAAAAATGGGGGTTCCTTTGCCATAGTTGTTATCGGTAATAATAATCTTACGCGCATCGATCAACACCACATCTATTCCCGATTCTTGCATCGCAGTAACAACCATCTGAGAAGAAAGCAATTCGCCATAAGCCAATATGGCAGATAATTTTTGATCTGATAACTCTTTAGTTACAGCAATACTTTCAATGTTTTTTAATAGTTCAACAAAATAATGTTCCAACTTTTGGATAGTAAGTTCTGGATTTTTAATCAATTCTGATACAATCTCGAGATGGCGTATTTTAAGCTCAAAAATTAGTTGTCGAGCTAGATTTACATCATTAACTGCAGCTTTAGCTGCAGCAGTCAAAATATTAGTGGCTTCTGCAATTGCAGAGACCACAACCACCAACCTACCGCTATGGTGATTTTTAATATGATTGATAGTTCTGATTATTGCTTGGGCACTTGCGATTGAAGTGCCCCCAAATTTCATTATTTTCATAACTTACGTTGTAACTAAAGATAATTTATAATAAAGTTTTTTCAAATCCCGCACAGCTAGTTTTAAATCTTTAATCTTGATCTGCTCTTTGATAGTGTGTGCGTGTAAAATACTGCCAGGACCATACAAAATTGGTTGTCCCAATCGACTAAGCGATGGTGCATCGCTGCCAAATGATACTGCAGCTTTAGGAAAGCCTGGAACAGTAAAAAACGTGATTGGTTGACTAGCACTAACTTGTTTAATTTTAACATCCTTGCCGGCTACCTTTCTTAATTTCTGCTCAATGAGATGGTGAGACTTAAATGTAGTACGAAAGAAAAGCTTACACTGCAAATTATCCGCCACCACGTTATGAGAATTATCAGTGCTTAGGCAGCTAATATTATAGGTGGTTTTCCCGAGCTTTTTATCAACTGAAAATTTTAACTTGGCCAACTTATTTAAAAAGAGGTTAAATGTTTTGATGGCACACTTACCATGCTCTGGGTAGCCAGAATGTGCAGATCTACCCGAAACTTTTAACTCTATCAGCATATTACCTTTGGCAGCGGTAGTAAGTTTTCTATTAGTAGGCTCACCGATAATAATGAACTGAGATCCTTTAATTAAAGTATTAGCTAATTTTGCTCCAGCGGAATTTGTTTCTTCTGCTGCAAGCAACAATAATCCAAAATCTTGTTGTTGCTCTTGATACAACTCCTGACACGCCTGATACATGGCAGCAATCTGCCCCTTAGCATCACATGCCCCCCGACCATAGATTTTTCCAGCTTTTTTTTGCGGTTGAATATAAGGCGGTACTGTATCAAGATGGGTACAAAAAATTACCTTAGGACACCCCCAGGTAAAAAAAACATTTTTTTGATCATGAGCTACATGGTGAATGGCGGTTTTTGCCCCTTGGGGGGTAACCTTATTAACTAAAAAATCGGCTAACCTACCTTCTTTGCCAGTAGTAGAATCTATAGCTAAAATTTCCCATAAAAATTTATCGATAGAGTATTTCATGATCTTAAATTTAACTCCCCTTGGCAAATAACACTAGGAGCTTTACCAGTCAAGAAAAGTCTATTTTTTTCCTGCTGCCATGTTACTAAAATCTTTCCATAACCAAAATTTACCGTAGCTTTATTATCTGACAGTCCGTTTAAACCCGCGGCAACTACTGCGGAGGCTGCTCCAGTACCACATGCCTTGGTATATCCAACTCCACGTTCGTAAGTCATAATCGCAAGATGTTTACGATCAACTATTTGCACCAAATTAACATTGGTTTTTTCCGGAAATAATCGGTGATTTGCCAGTTTTGGTCCAATCTTCTGTAGCAATGCAATACTTAATTTTTTCACAAAAATCACTGTATGCGGTACTCCAATCAACAAGCTGGTGATTTTCCATAACTTCCCATTTATAGATATCGGATAAGCTATGATTTGCTGATGGCGTGTTTTAACCGGAATTTTTTGGGAAGAAATCTCTGCTTTTCCCATATCTACTTCGATAGAAATAATATTGCCTCTTTTAATGACTAGTTTAATACCAATAATTCCAGCGCTGGTCTCAACAGTAAAAATACTCTGCTTAACTATTTTTTTTAGATACAGATACTGAGCAAAACAACGAATGCCATTACCACACATAGCCGCATAGCTACCATCAGCGTTAACAATAACCATTCTGGCATCAGCTTTTGATGACGGCAGGTGAATTAATAGGCCATCAGCGCCGATCCCATAACTTTGATCACAACTTTTTTTGGCCAACAAACTAAAATTTTTGATATGACCAAGACTGCTTCCGTCTAAAATGACAAAGCTATTCCCAAAACTTTCCATTTTTAAAAATCTTAATTTTTTGCCCATATGCCGGTTATCCTACAAGCAATATTTATGATCTACAATGTTTTTTGTTAATATTTTGATCATTTAACATACTGATTTAATTACAATTTGATGATAACAGCCAATTTTTAGCTAATTTTGAGCGCGCGTAACAATAAAAAGCTTTGCCGCGCAAGATTAAGACATTTATTAAGATTTTAAGATAAATAAGGTAGTTTTTCCTGTATTGAACGCCTGCAGATTAATCTATATGGTGTAAACTAAAAATAACAGTTTTTAACAAAAACTTAAACGATAAAATATTATGAGGCTTGTATGGCTTTTGATGATCTATTAGCTGAAGTTATCAGACTAAAAAACAATGGAAAAGCGACCAAAATATTAAGTGGTTCAAACTACAAAATTAAATATTGCCCAGAGCTACATGACAAGGTTAAAAATCCTATCCCAACAGAAATTTACAGCTTAGGAGAGCGCTATGCTGGCATATATTTTACTAGAAGAGAGGCAGAATGCATGATTTTGCTGCTTAGGGGAAAAACGATTAATGGCGTTGCAAATGTATTAAATCTTTCTCCACGTACTGTAGAATATTATATAAAAAATATGAAAGCTAAAGTTGGGTGCAGAACCAAATTTGAGTTAGTTGACCTAGTCCATGCCAGCGATTTTATGAGAGGGGTAAACTTCGTTGGGCCAGTGATGCAAAATAAATAGTTTCCTCTACATTTTATCAATTACGCCAATTCCAAGCAGCCCAAGAACATTTTTTATTGTAAATGAAGTTAGTGCCACAAGAGCTAATCTACTATTTTTCTGGCCTAAATCAGATATTATAATAGGACAATTTTCATAAAAACGCATAAATATTACTGCTAATTCATATAGATAGTTACAAAGATAGTGAGGATGGTTTTCTTTTATGGCAAAGCTGAGTCGATTCGTAAACTTGATTAGATGAAGGACTAGCTCCCTTTCTTGAGATTCAGTAATAACAACTCTTTTATCCAAATAGCTTTCCGGCTCTAAACCATTTTTCTTGAAAATACTATTAATCCTAACATAAGCATATAGTAAATATGGCGCGGTATTCCCATCAAAAGCCAACATCTGATCAAGATTAAAAAGATAGTCACAAATGCGATTTTTCGATAAATCTGCATATTTAATTGCAGCTATACCAAGGATAGCTGCGGCTTCATTAATTTCATCAGCACTCCAGCCTGGATTACGCTCGAGAATGATTTTTTTTGCTCGAGCAACAGCCTCATCAATTAAAGTGGTTAATTTTATCGTATCCCCTGAACGAGTTTTGAATGGTTTGTTATCTGCTCCAAGCATAGTACCAAAAGCAATATGCTCTAGATGAATATTATTATTTACCATCCCAGCTTTTTTGACCGTGGCAAATAGTTGCTTCATATGCAACGATTGACGCGCGTCTATCACATACAACAAAATATCCGCACGAAGATTATTAGCCCGATCGTAAATTGCGGCAATATCAGTAGTCGAGTATAGATAACCACCATCTTGCTTTTGGATAATAAATGGTGTTGGCTCTTTGGATACTATTTCCCCTGGCTCGAAGAAAACACATTTAGCACCATGATCGTCTACTGCGATTCCTCTTTTGACTAAATCTGCCACTATGCCGGGAAGCAATGGATTATAAAAACTTTCCCCTACAGCGTCTTCAGCCGTAAGTTTAACATTCAGCCGATCATAGATCTGTTGACAATGCCCCAAAGAAATAGCAACAAATTTTTTCCACTGAGCAATTATTGTAGGATCTTCTGCTTGCAACCTAACTACTAGCTCCCTAGCAAGCTCAGCAAAATTTAGGTCGGCATCAAAGCGTTGTTTAGCTAGACGATAAAAATCCTCAAGATTTTTTAGTTCCTGCGCTTGGTCCAAGTCCGGCTGTGATAACTGATTTAAATAGGCAAGCAACATACCAAACTGGGTCCCCCAATCACCCACGTGATTTCGCCTAATAACTTTATATCCTACAAATTCGTACATACGCACCAAAGCATCGCCAATAATTGTGCTTCTTAAGTGGCCAACATGCATCTCTTTAGCTAAATTTGGTGAAGAGTAGTCGATAACCACCGTTAAGTGATTGGCGTTTTCATCTGGAACTAAATAGTTGCCGGCCAAACAACTAGCTAAAAAATCCTTGGATAAAGTAATATTAATAAAACCTGGGCCTGCTACGTCGGCTTTTTCTATAACCTTATTTTGATCTAGGTTGGCAACAATTTGCGCCGCAAGATCTCTTGGGTTTTGCTTTAATTCCTTAGCAATAGCCATAACACCATTTACTTGATAATCCCCAAATTCAGACTTGGTTGCTTCTTTTAATCCAATTTCCTGATTGCCAAGACCCAGCTTATCAAATGCCGCTTGGAATATGCCTACTAGTTGTTTATTAATCATATAGATTATCGATAATGAGTTACTAAGATTATACTACTAGCCACCGCTAACAACATTATAACCGTAAAAATCAATCGCTCCGATTTAGTAAATATCTGTTGTTTGCTTTTTATTCGATTGATAATAAAAACTACGCCGCCTAATGCATACAAAATACTAGACAACCACAGATATTCTCCGGCTGCATACAGCAACCAAATGCCATAACCTACAGCAATGGTACTGCTGACAATATCTAAAATACGCGTCCGCAGCAATTCGGAAAGATAACTTTTTCCCGACCAAGCTAAAATCGCTGCATACGCGGCCGAAAATAGGTAAGGAGGAATGATCATTGACGCAGCAATCATGATGGTTTTTAGATACCCTACTTGAAAAACATAAACTAATACTAGATATAATTGGACACATAGGGCGCTAACCATTAATGCTCCGCTAGGAGCAAAAAATCTATTTTCTTTGGCAAAAATTTTAGGAAACAACTGATCTTTTTGGGCTGCTACTAATGGGACTTCAGCGGAAATTAATACCCAGGATAAGAAAGCTCCAAGCACGGCAATTATTAAGGCAATGTTCATTAACCATAAACCTGGGATTCCAATAATATAAGCCAAGAGTGACCCAGTTGAAGGATCAGAAAGCGCAGCAAGATCACTACGCACCATAATTCCAAATGGTAGAACTGAAATCGCAAAGAGAATAATAAACATTATCGCAAAACTTATCATAGTGGCTTTACCGATATCCTTGCGGTTTTTGGCCCTAGCAGAAAAAACATTGGCCCCTTCAATACCAGCGAAGATCCATACAGTTACTAACATTGTATTTTTTGCTTGCCAAGCTAAGGAACCGAGCTGATTCTTGAGCTCTATATTAATGGCAAAAATCTTGTAATTAAATGCTAAAATAATAACAATAATAAAAGCAATAACAGGAAGAATTTTCGCCACTACGGTAACAATATTAATTAGTGAAGCAGTCTTAACCCCACGTAAACACAAACAAGTTGTACACCAAATTACTAATGAACTAAATGCCAGCGAAGCTAATCCAGCTTCGCCTGCAAAAAATGGAAAAAATGGCTTTAGTGCCGAACAAAGCAAAATTAAATAACCAACGTTACCAGCTAAGATAGATAACCAATATCCCCAAGCCGAGCTAAAACCAATATAATCACCGAAAGCAGCTTTAGCATATGAATATATTCCGGCATCTAATTGTGGCGCTCGGGTAGCAAGATTTTGAAATACACGAGTAAGAGAAAACATACCAATAAAAGTAATCCCCCAGGAGATCAGTAATGAAACCACCCCGGATTTTACTGCAACATTTTGTGGCAAGGTAAAGATACCTGCACCAATCATTGAGCCAATGCAAATCGAAATTAATGCTAGCAGACCAAGCTTTGGCTTATCTTTAATCATACATTACAATATGTATTTGGTTAAATCTTCATTCTTCAACAACAGAGAAAGTTGTTTATCGACATAAACCGCATCAACATTCAATGACTTAATTTCTTGATCTGGAGCAGTATAAGATAAATTTTCTAACAACTTTTCCATAATTGTATATAAACGGCGAGCCCCAATATTTTCAGTTTTTTCATTCACACTAAAGGCAATTTCTGCCATTCTTTTAATTGCATCTGCACCAAAGGTAAGAGTTAAATTTTCAGTTGCCATTAACGCCATATATTGTTCAACCAAAGAAGCTTCCGGCTCAGTCAAAATTCTAACAAAATCTTCAGCAGTTAAAGCATTTAGTTCTACCCGAATTGGGAAACGACCTTGGAGCTCTGGAATTAAATCTGATGGCCTAGACAGATGAAACGCCCCAGAAGCAATAAACAAAATATGATCGGTTTTAATAATACCATATTTAGTAAAAACTGAGGTTCCTTCGACCAAAGGCAACAGATCGCGCTGCACCCCTTCACGAGAGATATCAGCTCCGCTAATATTTGCCCGTTGAGTAATTTTATCTATTTCGTCAATAAACACTATACCATGCTGCTCTACTTTATCTTTTGCTAGCTGTCTAATTTCTTCTTCATTAATCATCGCTGATGCTTCTTCATCGCACAACTGTTTCAAGGCATTTTTTATCTTGATCTTACGTTTTTTAGTTTTACCTGAATTGATATTGGATAGCATACTCTGCAACTGACTAGTCATCTCTTCCATTCCGGGAGGGGCCATAATTTCTACCCCGATATTAGGACTAGCCATATCCAACTCGATGGTTTTATCATCGAATTCCCCAGCTAATAATTTCTCACGAAACATTTTACGAGTAGTAGAAAGCGATACTTCACTTTTTTCCTGATTGGTAGAAGAGCTTTTAATGATCGGAGTTGGCAACAAAGCATCTAAAATTCTCTCAATTGCTGAATTTTCCGCTCGCGGCATAATTTTATTAATCTCTTCTTCTCGCTCCTGTTTAATGGCAGACTCTATTAGATCACGGATAATAGATTCAACATCGCGCCCTACATAACCAACTTCGGTAAATTTAGTAGCCTCAACTTTAATAAATGGCGCATTAACAAGCATAGCTAGCCTTCTTGCTATTTCAGTTTTACCAACACCAGTAGGACCAATTAGAAGAATATTTTTAGGTTTAATCTCTGGACGTAATGCATCGCTTACTTGAGACCTACGCCAACGATTTCTCAGGGCAATAGCAACGGCTTTTTTTGCATCTTGTTGCCCAATAATGTGCTTATCCAACTCTTTAACAATTTCAGCAGGTGTTAGTGGTGAACTATATTTTAACATGATTCTCCTTACTTAAGTATAATTTCATCTATTATAATATTGGTATTAGTATAAACACAGATGCTAGCTGCTATCTGTAAACTAGCAGTAACAATCTCGCTAGCATCAAGCTCAGTTTTAGTAATTAAGGCTTTAGCCGCGGCAAGTGCATAATTCCCACCAGAACCGATAGCAATAATATTATCTTCTGGTTCAATAACATCCCCATTACCGGAGATCATTAAAGAACAGTTTTTATCTGCTACAACTAACAGCGCTTCAAGTCGCCTTAATATTTTATCTGTACGCCAATCTTTGGCTAGCTCCACAGCAGCACGGGTAAGATGACCCTGGTGTTTTTCTAACTTTGATTCAAACAGCTCAAAAAGGGTAAAAGCATCAGCAGTGGCTCCTGCAAAACCAGCTACTATTTGATCATGATAAAGCCGTCTGATCTTGCGAGCGTTACTCTTAACAATGGTATGCCCCATAGATACTTGGCCATCGCCGCCGATAGCTACTTTGTTATCTTTTCTTACTAATAAAATAGTGGTGCCGTGAAATTGTTCCACAGTTATCTCCCAATAAATTTAGATAGTCAGGTTAGCATGCTCAAGGTTGTTAGTCTAGAACGTAACTACTATAATGTCACTAATACGTGATATGACCGATATAGTTAGTACGTTAGTTGACCGATTGAT